>NZ_CAMZCS010000011.1 GCF_947305105.1 uncultured Fibrobacter sp.
ACATAAGTGCTAAAGCACTAAGTGGTCAAAGGTAGCCTCTATTCTCTAGCCTCTCCCGCCTTTATATTCTATCTTTTATCCCATGCCACTCGATTCAGCAAAACACCTGGTCGGGCTTGTGAGCCCGCATGTCCTTTCCGCCGCCGAGGCCGACCCTATCAGCCCGGTAGTCATGGACCTCCAGGCCTGCGACATGCTCGAAATCCGCTACGACTGGTTCGAGAAAGGCTCTTGGGCCAGCCTCTCCGCCCGTGTCCGCAAGATTGCCCCGAATTCCGAACAAATTGGCACCGTCCGTCTTGTCCGCGACGGCGGGACATTCCCCGACGATTCCGTCGCGGAACGACCCGCCCTATGGGCCTCCATCTTCGCCGCCGCCGAAGTCCCGGAATGGATGGACCTGGAACGCGACTGCCTCCACAACTACGGCGACCTGGACGAGCTTGCCAAACCCCGCGGCACGCGCATCATCGTCTCGGAGCACAACTTTGTACGCATTCCGACTCTCCTGGAGTTGAAAAAGCTCGCGCAGGACGCCCAGCGGGTCAAGGCCGCAGGGCTCAAGATTGCCGCCATGAGCAACGGAGCCACGGATTGCCAGCGGCTTTACCAGTTCGCAAGCAAGAACGCAAAAAATTTTGAAATGTTCGCCGCCTTCGGCATGGGCGAATCCGGCAAGCCTTCCCGAATTTGGTCGCTCCACGAAGGCGCAAACCTCACCTACGGGTCTATCGAAGTGGGTGCTGCCCCCGGCCAGATCGATGTTGTCACCATGAGGAAGGCCCTGGACACTTTTGATAATTTTAATTCTGAAAACGACATATTGGCGTTTTTGAACAAATTTGAGTAAATTTGACTATTTTCATGCTACAATTTTGGCACATTTGAGTATTTTCTCGTAAAAACCTCGTCAAAAGCCATTTTTTTTTCTAAAATATCAAGTTGAACAATACAAGAGGTTTCACTATATGAGACTTTCCGAAAGATTTGTTGACAACTGCATCTTGATCAACTCTGCCAGCCAAACCAAAGAGGCTATCCTCAACGAGCTGGTGGACACGCTCTGCAGTGCCTACAAACTGGAACACCGCGACGAAATATTCGAGGCCGTATGGAACCGCGAAAAGAGCCGTTCCACCGGTATCGGTTGCGGTCTTGCGGTGCCGCACGCGAAAATCGACTATGTCGATCGCATGTGCATGGTGGCCGCCACCGTCGAGAAGGGTCTTGATTTCGAATCCTTCGACGGAGAACCGGTCTACCTCATTATCCTTATCGTAAGCCCGGGCAACACTGTGGGCCCGCACCTCAAGGCGCTCTCCTCCGTAAGCCGCCTGCTTGCCGACGGAACCGTGCGCAAGGACCTCATCGAGTCGAAAACCCCGTCCGAGTTCCTTACCATCCTCCGCGCCGCCGAAGATAAGTTTTTGTAGGGATCAGGATCTAGGGGCTAGGATCTAGGGGTCAGTCAATTTAGGCATAGAAAACCCCTAGTCTCTAAATTCTAGCCTCTAACCCCTATACTTACCATCCTCCGCGCCGCCGAAGATAAGTTTTTGTGGGGATCAGGATCTAGGGGCTAGGATCTAGGGGTCAGTCAATTTAGGCATAGAAAACCCCTAGTCTCTAAATTCTAGCCTCTAACCCCTATAAAGTCCCCTTGACATCCTGAATTTTCTTTTATATATTTGCACCCACCTCGGACGGTTAGCTCAGTTGGTTTAGAGCGCTGCTTTCACACGGCAGAGGTCACTGGTTCAAATCCAGTACCGTCCACGAAAAGGCCGCCCCGCAAAGGCGGCTTTTGTTTTTCCCTTCCATTTTTCCAGTACAAAATATTGCTATTTTCCCCGCACACGCAACGCAACCGCGCAGAGAGGCATCTAAACGGCATGAATACGAAAATAGCGATTCTTCTTGGGTTCCTGGTCCCGGCTACAGCCGCCTTCGGCGGCACATGGACGCTCGCGGACTGCCTCAAGCAGGCCAAGGAAAAGAGCCTCTCGCTGGAAACAGCCAAGCTCCGCGAACAGAAGGCGGACATCAGCGTAAAGCAGGCCAAGACAGGCAACCACCCGACCGTGAGCGCAAGCATCCAGAACACCCTCTACGACCACCCGTTCGTCGACGACGGCGACCACTACCGCCTGAGCCTCGGCATTTCCGGTTCGTACACCATTTGGGATGGCGGGGCTACCAGCCTGAACGTCGAGGCAAGCCAGCTCTCTAAAGAGGCCACGGCCCTTTCGACCAAGCAGACCGAACGTTCCGTCCAGGAAAGCGTCCTGAACGCCTATATGTCCTTGCTCGCCGCCATGGAAAACCTGCGCACGGCAAACGCCTCCGTTGATCTCGCCCAGGTGGAATTCGAACATTACGGCAAGCTCTACGAGGCCGGGTCCATCACCAAGAAAGACCTCACCCAGAGCCAGTCCAACGTGCTGCAAAAGCAGGTGTCGCAACTTTCTGCCCAGCTTTCCGTCAACAGCGCAAAGACATCTCTCCGCCAGCTACTGGAACTCGGCGAAAACGAAGAATTCGAGATTTCGGCCCCCGAAAGCAGCATCGAGAGCCCCGACTCACTCCCCCCGTTGCCCTCGCTCGACGAATTGAGAAAGGTCGCCAAAGAATCCCATCCGGGGCTCAAGTCCGACAGCGTTTCTGTCAAGGCCGCAAAGAAAAACACCCAGGTTGCCGGGAAGGCAAGCTCCATCACCGTGACACTGGGAGCGAACTCCAGCACAGGGCTCCAAGCCTGGGAATCCGACCGCTACGGCCGCCAACTCAAGAACGGCTGGCAGAACTCCGTGTCGCTCGGCATCAACATCCCCATCATCGACGGCGGAGCCACCGACAACAAGGTGCTGCAGGCGCAAGTCACCGAGGCCGAGACGCAGATTAGCATGCAAGAAACCGCGAAAAGCATTGATAACAACATAGAAAAGCTGCTGATCAATGCCGTCAGCGCCGACATGCAGTGGAAAGCCGCCGCGCTCCAGGTGCAAGCCGAAAACGAAGCCCTGCAGGTCGCCGAAGAACAGCGGAACGCAGGCGCCCTCACCTACACCGACTACCTCACGCAAAAGAACAACCTCGAAAAGGCGCAAATCACGCAGACCAACGCCAAGTACACGAGCCTGCTCGCCCGCAAGCTGCTCGACCTTTACCAGGGTAAGCTCGACTAGGCCTGTTCATTTTGAAAAACTCCTTTGTTTCGGCGGTGCAACACCGCCGTTTTTTTATGAAATGGGTCACGAGGCGCCAGAATTCCGAGAGCGTAAAAAAATGCCTTTTTTGAGCCAATTTCGGCGTTTTTGAAAAAATTTTGAACTTTTTTTCGTCAAAATGCCCGCAATGGCCCACTTTGGCACGGCGTTTGCATATACCCCAGCGAAAACAGATGGGCTCCACGGCGAACGCCGGAACCCGAAAACCTAAGGAGGTTTCCCTATGATCAACACTCAACTTTTCCCGACAGCTCTCTACGGTATCCAGAATTTCATTGACAGCCTCAACAACGCCTCCAACGCGCAGGGCGAATGCACTTACACGCCGAAGGCCGACTACTACGAGGTCGAAAACGGCTTCATGCTCGAAGTGGAACTGCCCGGTGTCAAAAAGGAAGACTTGGACATCCAGATCGAAAAGAACATCATCACGGTCAAAGCCACCCGTACCCGCCAAGACAGCAAGTTCACCTACGAACGCAGTTTCAGGCTGGCCGACGACATTGACACGGAAAAAATCAAGGTCTCCCTCGAAAACGGCGTCCTGGCATTCTCGCTTGCCAAAAAGCAGCAGGCCGCAGCCAGGAAACTGACAATCGAATAAACTGATAACATTCCTTCTCCTCCTGGGAAGTGGCAGATTCCTGCCACTTCCTTTTTCTTTATCCCGCCCCATTTGTAAACATTTGTTTATGGACGATTTATCCACGAGGGGCGCTTTTTTTAACAATTTTCTCAAGGTTTCCCGAGATAATTTATATGTCGGGATTATTGTATGGGCTGGTTAAAAAGGAGTAGCCATGAAAATGACACGTTTTTCTACAACGCCACTTGCACTGGCAGCGTTTTTGTGCACCACCGCTTTCGCCTACAACGTAAGCGGAACCGTTAAGGACGAGGCCGGGACCCCGATCCAGGGAGCCAACGTCACTCTCGTTCAAAAGGCAAAGTCTACATTGACGGATGTCGAGGGCAAATTCGTTCTTACCGATGAGCCCATGAACGCAATCCACGCACAGAAACCGGGGCTCGGGTACATCAACATCAACGACGGTGTTCTGGATTTCTCGCAGAACGGGAACGCTCCCGTGAAAATCCGCATTTTCGACATGATGGGCAACCAAGTCCTCAACCATTCCCTCACCGGGTCTGGTAGGCTGGACTTGCGCCAGGGCGTGAGCGCCCACGGCACATACATCGCCCGCGTCCGCATGGGCAATGCCGAACAGGCCGTCCGTTTCACGGCAAGTGGTAGCTACAGCAGCGCCCTCACGGCCCAAAAGAATGGTGCCCTCTACTTGATCCAACAAGGCAAGGCTGGCAACCTCCAAGTGGTCGCCAATGGTTTCGACACACTCAAAATTTACCTCCCTTCTCTTGATACGGTCTTGGCCCTCACGCTGAAAAAGTCCACAGCGGGATCGTCTCCGTCTTCTTCCCCCTCCTCTTCTGGAGCCTCTTCGCCATCTTCTTCCGCAGTTTCTTCGTCTTCCTCTTCTGCCACATCCCTAGAACCCGGCGAGCAGACTTACGCCTTTGGCTATGCGCTCAAGAATGCGCCGCGTCCGAGTACAGGCTGCGGAAAGAATTCCACGTTGCAAAAGACCAGGAGCGTCGAAAACGGTGATCGTTTTGAAATGAAGGTCGGAAGCGAGAACCGCGAATACTTCATCACCCTGCCAAAGAACTACGACAACACCAAGCCGCACAAGGTCCTCTTCGCCATGCACTGCATGGGTAGTAACGCCGAAGACTTCGTACACCACAATCCGGACCAGGACCATCCGAGTCCGTACTATGGCCAGCAGAAGCTTGACACCAAGGGCGAATTCATCTTCGTCGCCCCGCGTGGCGATACCGACGGCATGCCGTGGAGCATGAACAGCGACAAGGACCACAAGTTCATCGACCAGCTGATCACGACCATCAACGAGAACTACTGCGTCGACACCACCCGTATCTTCATGACGGGCTTCAGCTTCGGCGCCATGGTCACCAATTCCATGGCCCAGGACATGCAGCACCGCCTCCGCGCCGTGGCCGTGTACGCGACCGCCGACTACAATATCTACCTGCCGCAGAACAAGGGCAAGCCCATCGCCTGGATGGCCGTGCACGGCAAGAAAGACGGCACCTGCCCCTACAACACAGCCAAGACCAGTGCCCTCCCGAGAATCCTCAAGAACAACGGTAAGGCCGATGCCAATGGCAACTTCACCGACGCAAGCTCCGAAAAGCCTCAGGAAGTCGGCGGCAGCGGTCACCTCTGCTATGACTTCACGACCGTCGACCCGCGCTTCCCGGTCAAGTGGTGCAGCTGGAACGGGGAGCACCAGTGGACAGCCTATGACAACGGCAACTGGCAGAGCACCTGGGTACCCGAAGAGGTCAACAAGTTCTTCGGCCAGTTCTAAAAAAGTATAACTCTCCAACCCCAACAACCTAAAGTTCCCTGCCGTCTCGAAACGGGGGGAACTTTTCCTTTTTATGCGTTTTACCCCAAAAACGCCACTTTGAAAAATTTCGTTTACATTGTCGATTCCTTTTTTTTCGGAATTATATTCTTTCTGATAACTATCAACCCTAACCGATAGTAAATGGTGGTATGGGGAAGGAGACAAAAAAGATGAAAAGAGCAATCTTTTCCGTTTTACCAGTCGTACTGGCAACAGCATTCACAGCGGCATCAGCCTACACGCTGAACGGAACCGTAAACGACGACACAGGAAGCCCCGTTTCGGGCGCACTTGCAAAACTTCTCGTCAAAGGTGACACGGCAACAACCGACAGCAACGGCAAGTTCACATTCCACGAAGATGACCCCCTTGGTCTTTCCGCAGGAGCCTTTAAACCCGGGCACATCGACATTGTCGATGGCGTACTCCGTTTTTCGCAGAGCAGCAACGCCCCAGTACAGGTGCGCATATTCGACATGATGGGAAACCTCGTCCTCCGTCAGGAACTGCGCGGATCGGGCCAGGTGGATCTGAGACAGGGAGTGACCAGCCAAGGCGCCTATTACGCCCGCGTCCACGTTGGCAGTGCAGTTGAGACAGTCCGTTTCACATCTGATGGTTCCCGCGTCAGCAACGCCATCCGCCAAGGCGGTCACAAGGCGCTGCTGAAACCCGGCGAAGGCGACACTCTCCGCATCATCGCCGAAGGGTTCGACACATTGAATGTCGCCCTTCCCAATCTCGACACAACTATAACCCTGCAACTCACGAAGGTTTCCAGCGAACAGACCCACGCCTTTGGCTGGGCCAAGGGTAACGATCCCGTCCCGTCCAGCGGCTGCGGCAAGGATACGCAAATGTCCAAGTCCGGCCAGTTCAAGTTCACCTGGACCTACAAGGGCGAAAGCACCACGCGCGACGTTTATTACGACCTCCCGAGCAACTACGACAAGAACAAGCCCTACCGACTCATCTTTGGCATGCAGTGCATGGGCGGTTCTGCACAGAACGTGGCCCGCGGCGAGAACTACTACGGTATGAAGCCGTTTGACAAGGACGGCACGACCATCTTTGTCGCTCCCGACGGAAAGTGCCACGAGAATATGTGCGCCCCGTGGGAAGAAAAGGACTACGCCTTCTTCGACGAACTCCTGGCCAAGCTGGAAAGCGAACTCTGCATCGACTCTTCCCGCGTGTTCTCCTCTGGTTTCAGCTACGGTTCGATGTTCACCAACGGTCTTTCCAGGAACCATCAGCATGTCCTTCGTGCTGTGGCCGTCTATGAAACGGCCGACGTGAACATCTGGCTCCCGGATGTCGTGAACAAGCCCATCGCATGGATGGGTGTCCACGGAATGAGCGACAACCTCTGCACTCCCGCCATGGGACGCTCCGCTCGCGACACCGCATTGAAAAACGCAAGCGCCGAGGGCAAGGATGCCACCAAGGAAAATGCAGAAGAATCCAACAGTGGCCAGCATAAGTGCTACGACTATAAGGATGTCGACGAGCGCTTCCCTGTGAAGTGGTGCACCGATAATGCCGGCCACCAGTGGGATCACAAGGACCCCGGCCAGAATCAGTCTTGGGTTCCGCAAACAACCTGGGAATTCTTCACCCAGTTCTAACGTTTGCTACAATTTTCATACAAAAAGCCTTCCTTTGCGGGAAGGTTTTTTGTTTAATTTTTCTCTTTGCCAAAATGCAAAAAAAAGATTTACTTTCCACCTTGTGTTGAAGTAATAAATGAATTAAATTTCGCATACAAATTCCATTTCACCAAAGGGGTTCCAGCATGGACATCTTCAAAGTAGCGGTTTCATCCCTCATCATCGCATCGACTAGCGCATTCGCAGGTGGCAACTTCCACATGGGCGCCAAGGTGGCTGGCACATACAACATGTTCTGGAATACAGACATTACCATAGACGCAGGAACCCTTGGCATCAGTTCCGAACAGTTCGAAGACCAATTTGACGGAGCCTCTGTTAAGATCAATGGCCTTGATGACGCCGGTGGCTTGGGTGTGGATTTCGGCCTGACCTTTATGCTTTCCCTCAGCAATAGCATCGCACTCGCCCCCGAACTCCTTTTCTCCTACCGTAACCGCACTGCCGACATAACAGCGGTCGCAGCAACGAACTCGCGCGACAACAGCGTTTATACCGACGATGATGTCAGCTATACTTTCTATTATAACAACGAAAATTCCAACAACAACATGTTTACCATGAACGATGTCGAACTGACTCAGTGGTATCTGGAAATTCCGGTTCTGCTTCGTTTCACAACGGGTGCCGGAGTTTACCTTGGCGCAGGTCCAGTCTTTTCTTTGAATCTCGATACCGACGGTAAGGCATCCATTTTCAAGAGGGACATTGACGATTACACGACAACACTTGTCATAGGCCTCGCAGCAGACGTCGGCTATTCCCTAAAAATTGCGGGCAGCCAGCAACTTGATTTCGGTCTGCGTTTCCAGATGGGTCTCACCAACATCGTAAGCGACGACATCAGCGTTCCTGAAATAGCAGAAAACTACTCCATTGACGGAACCAAAATCGCCAATCCTAAGGATTTAATTATCAGTCTCGGTGTAGGCTACTGGTTCCTGTAATTCCCATCTTGATTTTAGCCGTATTGGCCACAACCCTTCGGGCAGAAACCCCGGAGGGTTTTGATGCTACAAAGCATTACCACCTTGGTTTTTCTGCAGCTGGAGCGTATATCGGCATCTGGCACCTGAACAACGACGTGTACGTCAAGAAAAAAGATTCGGAGACGGAAACAGACGAGGGGCTGGAGAAAGAACATTACGAGCAGTACCTTTCTGGAGGGCACGATTTCAAGGGTCTCGGATTCAGTTTCGGGATTTCTGGGATGCGGGATCTAGGAGAAAAACTTGCGCTACATATAAATTTGTACATATCCCTACGGCACCGTTTCGTGAATGCCACGGAACACCACTGGAGGGAAACCGAATACTACCAAGACGACGAACTGGACCATACAAGCTACAAAGACGGCAGTAAAGGGAATTACGACATCGTCCTGAACTATTGGAACCTGGATTTGCCTCTCGGCATCCGCTACAAGGCGCCGAGAGGGTACTTTATCGAAATCGGGGGATTGTTCGCCTACATTCTCTCTGCGAACCTCAAAGTAGACTTAATTTCGCTGGACTTCCATTCTTATGCGGCAGGCGTCGAGCTGGGCGTTTATACAACAGCGGGCAAGACGTTTCCGCTTCCGGGGAACAGGGTGCTGGAACTGTACTGGAACTTCACATTCGGCCTCACCCCCCTGCTCAACGACAGGGTAGCCAAATACCTTTACGACGAAATCCGTCCACGTGAGTGGCTGGCGCAGGCCGGAGCCACTCTGTGGTTATTCTAACGCGGAGCAACCGCGATTCCTAAATAAGCTTTTCTACGCGGGAGCAGAGGTTTTCGGCTTCTGCTGCTGTAGGAGCTTCGGCAATCACGCGGATGACGGGTTCGGTGTTGCTGGCGCGCACGTGTACCCACGACTTGCCCTGACCGAGCCAGAGACCGTCGCGTTCGTCCATTTCCCAGCCGGCAAATTCGGCCTTGACCTTCGGAAGGATGTCCGCGACCTTCTTGTCGCCGAGTTCAAACTTCTTCTTGGGCATCGCGTACGACGGGTTTTCGGCCACGAACTTTTCGGGACCGCCATCGTGATGGGCCATCCAGCTGAGCACGAGTGCCGCAGCCACCAGGGAATCGCGACCGTAGTGCAGTGCCGGGAGGATGACGCCTCCATTGCCTTCGCCACCGATGACGCAGCCCTTCTCAATCATCTGCAAGCTCACGTTGATTTCGCCTACCTTCGCACGGCTGAACTCGCAACCGTACTTCTCGGCGACATCCTGGTTCATGCGGCTCGTAGAGAGGTTCACACAAACGCTTCCCTTCTTCTGCGAAAGCACTTCCTCTGTTGCAATAGCAAGCGTGTATTCTTCGCCGATACTTTGTCCCAAACCATCGACCAAAGCACAACGGTCCGCATCGGGGTCCACAGCGAACCCGACCGCACAGCCGTTGTCCTTGACAGCCTTGCGCAAGTCACCCAGGTTCTCGGGAATAGGTTCTGCACCGCGCGGGAACGTGCCGTCGGGCTCGCAATGCACACGCACGACTTCGCAGCCGAGCTGCTCCAGCAGGCGCGGCACGATATAGGAGCCGGCGCCGTTCACGGCATCGACAGCCACTTTAAAATGCTTCGCCTTGATAGCCTCCACGTTCACGAACGGAATCTTGAGCGTGCCATCCACGTGAACGCCGTCAGCGTCCTTCATGAACTCGTACTTGCCCATGTTGCGGTAGTCGGGGTAATCAAACTTGTCCGCATCGGCAAGTTCAAACAACTTCTTCACATCGTCCGGACCGAGGAAAAGGCCCTTGTTGTTGAGGAACTTGAGGGCGTTCCATTCGAGCGGGTTATGGCTTGCGGTAATGATAATGCCTGCATCGGCCTTGAGTTCGGTCGTGAGGATTTCGACCGACGGAGTCGTCGAGAGCCCGACTTCCACCACATCCACGCCCGACAGGCGGCAGATACCGGCGACGAACTGGCTGATGGCATCGCCCGTCGGGCGGCTGTCGCGGCCAATAACCACGCGCTTTGCAGCCGTAATCTGCAAAAAGGCACTCACATGGCTTTTAAGAACTTGGGGGGTCAGGGTATCGCCCACAATTCCGCGGATACCCGAAATAGAACGCATCAGCTTGGACATGAAACCTCTTCTTCCTGCATTTCGTTTTTTGCAGTTCGGTTGGAATTATAGCAATATCTATATTGAGTCACGTGAAGGGAAAGCCTTTAGAAAAAACAAACCGGCTCGTCGCGTTCCTCATCCTCTGGATTTGCACCGGCGTGCTCTGGGCAGAGTCTGCAGATACGTCCGCCACCAAGACCGAAGCGGACGATTTCCAGCGTTTCTCGGCACTCCCCATCCTCGGCTACACCGAAGAAACCGGCCTGGAATACGGAGCCATGCTGCTCCTGTTCTTCAAGCCGGAGTACACAGGCGGAAAAACTTCCATGGTGGACCTCGCCGTCATCGGCACGGCAAAGAAGCAACTCGAAGTGCTCATCGTGCCGCGCTACTACTTTTACCGCGACCGCATCATCGGCGAAGCGGGATTCGTCTACGACAACTGGGTAAGCCACTACTACGGCATCGGCAACGATCCTGACTTGGACGACGGACGCACATTCGACCGCAACACCTTCAGGGCGACAAACACAACGCTCACCAATCTCGGGCTCCCCAAGGCATGGAACAACTTCACTTACGGCCCGTCGTTCCATGTGGAATACTCGGACATCGACTTCCGCAAGTACGACGGAACACTCGCAAAACCTGATACCGACAAAAAACTGAGAACCGGGCTAGGCTACCGGCTCGCCTACGACACCCGCGACAACAAGAACTGGGCTAGGCACGGCTTCTATGCCCACTGGAACCACCTCTTCTTTACCGACATGATGGGCGACTGCGAATTCACCCGGCAGGAGCTCGACCTGCGCGGCTACACGTTCCTGTTCTGGAAGACTTCGATGGCCGTAGCCGCCCTCTGGCAGCGCACCGACGGAGACGTCCCGTTCGACATGCTCGCGGGCCCCGACGGCAAGTCGCGGTTCCGTGGAGTAGAAGACCGTTACTTCCGCGGGAACCAGGCCCTGTTGTTACAGACCGAACTCCGCAAGGTGCTGTTTTGGCGGCTCGCCGGCACCATCTTTTTCGAAGGAGGCAAGGCCGGGGACTACTTTAGCGACCTCAGGCGCGAGAAATGGCACCAGTCGGTCGGGTTCGGTGGCGAGCTGGGCCTCAACATGAAAGAAAGCCTGTATGCGAGGGGCGATATTTCGTGGGTGGACTACGAGTCCATCGGCCTTACCATCTACATCAGGCAAGCATTCTAGCGGCGCCCCATCGGGCGCAGCCGCATAAAGCGGCAAACGCGGGCCAAAGGCCCGCGTTCGCTTTATTTTGAGATAGAATAGCCTTTAGTCGGTAATGCGGGACCAGTCCAGCACACCCTTCTTGAGGAGGTAGATGTAGCCCGCTTCGAGAATAACGAGGAAACCCAGGAGGACAAAGAGAAGTTCCCAGCCACCGACGAGGAACTGGACCGTCCACGGGTAGAGGAACGCCACTTCGAGGTCAAAAACCAGGAAAAGCATCGCCACCATGTAATACTTGACCGGATAGCGTTCATTTGCCGTACCGGAAACATGGGCAAGGCCGCATTCATAGGAGGACCCCTTGATGAGGACCTGCTTGATCTTGCCGGGATGCAAGACCCAGTTCGCCAAAAGAAGAACGGTCGGGATGCAAAGCGCCATAACGACCAAAATGGTCAAGGCGAATGTCGTATCGAATATTTCAACATTTCCCATAGTGACACCAATAATAGTAAAATTCTTTTTGCTAATCTATGGCTCTTTTGTAAACTATATTTCATAGCATGAAACACTTTTTATCTCTTTTGGGTATCGTAGGGGTTATTTCCGTTTTTTACGCATGTTCCGGCGACGATGCGCCTGATCCGATTAGTCCCGACAATTCTGCAGTAGCCACTTCTTCTTCTAGCCAGGAAGCGGCTCCTAAGCCTGCATCCGCAGAGAAAACACCGGATTCATCGTCCGAGACGGCCACTCCTTCTTCCAGCAGCAAGGGAAAGAAGGACTCTGTTGTCATGGAAACTCAAGTCACGATTGACACCGGAGCCACCGAATTTGATCTTCCTTACTCCAGCGATGGAGTCTTCTGCTGGGAAGAAGGCTGCGAAAAATGGGCATCCTCCGCTTCTGGTCCGGACATTCCGCCCGATGATTCGATTTCCCTCAGCAGCGACGTGCCCAACAAGCCCAACCTGGATGCGCCTCCTGTCATCGAAGGTCTGGTCATGACCGACATGCGCGACTCGCAGAAATACAATCTCAGAGACATAAATGGGACCATCTGGACCCAGAACATGAACATTTCCCTCACCGGCAGCAACTGCTATAAGGGCGACAACAACAACTGCAAGCAATACGGCAGGCTGTACAACCTCTCTGCCGCACAGGAAGCCTGCCCTGCAGGTTGGAAACTTCCTTCCCGTTCCGATTTTGAAGCAGCCAGAAACCTGACAGACTTCTGGAAATACGGTGGCCGCGGCAAAGACGGTAACGAAGACTTCATGGGCGACATGGGTTTCTACTGGCTTAGCACAGACGAGCAAGCTCAAACTGACGACAAGATCAGCGACAGTTGCAATAACGGCAGTAGTTGCGCCATGATTTTCGTCGCAGACGCCCCCGGGTATGGCGACGAAGAAACCAAGTTCCAGTTCGATAGCCAAGCCAAGGGCTTCAGCGTCCGCTGCGTCCAGGCAAAGTAATCTGGAAAATATCGACTTTAAAGGAACGGCCCCGACGGGCCGTTTTTTTTATGTTTCTGAAAGATTAGGATCTTCAGGCTCGTCGGCACAATACTGGGCAACCTGCTCACGGAGCCTGTTGCCACGCACCTTCCCGAACAAAAGCTCGATATCTTCAAGCGGAGCGGCCATGAACGCCTCGGCGCTCCTGTACTTCGACAGAATCTTGACGCGGGTCTCGTGGCCCACCCCGGGAATCTTGAGCCATTCCACCTCGAGGTCCTTCTTGCGTTTGCTGCGCTGATAAGTGATAGCGAAACGGTGCGCCTCGTCGCGGGCATTCTGCAAAAGTTTTAGGGCCGGGCTCGTGCGGTGCAGCACGATAGACTTGCGGTCGTCGGGGAACACAATTTCTTCGAGACGTTTGGCAAGGCCAATCAGCGGCAAGTCCTTGTCGTGGCCTAGTTCCTTAAGAATCTGCATCGTCGCATCCACCTGGCCCTTACCGCCGTCGCACACCCACAAATCGGGCATGGGGATTCCCTCGCTTTCGAGCCTGCGGATACGGCGGGTCATCACCTCGCGCATGCTGGCAAAGTCGTCCACGCCCTCGACTGTCTTTATGATAAACTTGCGGTAGTTCTTCTTGTCGGGTCGCCCGTTCCTGAACGCAACGAGGCTTGCGACCGTATTCGTGCCGCTCAGGTGCGAAATGTCGACGCACTCGATGCGGAACGGAGTCTTCTTGAGCCCGAGCACCTTCTGCAACTCGAACACGCTCTGGTCGACTTCGCTGTACTTCTGCACCTCGGCCCGCATTTCCACAAGGATCATGTCAGCGTTGGCTCCGGCCAGTTTGAGGAACCCGACCTTGTCGCCGCGCTGCGGCTGCGTCAAGAGCACCCTGTGGCCAGATTTCTCCGACAGCGCCTGGGCAAGCATATCACGGTCCGGAAGGTCTTCCACGTCTACCGCGATTTCGGACGGAACCATGGGCACGTCCATGTACCACTGCACAAGCATCTGTCTCAAAATTTCTGCGACATCGTCTTCTAGCCTACATTCCATGCGGTAATGACGCCGCCCGGTGAGCACGCCCTTGCGGTATTCCAGGATTACTGCAGCGGCCATGGAGCCATTGCGTTTTAAACTGAGCACGTCCAAAGAGAGGTTCGGGTCGCTCGTATCCGTCTTCTGGTGAATCCCGGTAGCCTGCAGCGCCTGGATGGCATCGCGCTTCTTGCCCGCCAACTCAAAGTCCAGATTTTCGCTCGCCTGCTGCATTTCGGCCTGCCACTGCGCAACAAGGTCGTCGCGTTTGCCCTCGAGCAGGAGCTTTGCCTGGGCAACAGACTTCGCATAATCTTCTTCGCTTATAAGCCCAGCACACGGCGCATCGCACCGACCGATATGGTAGTTGAGGCACGGCCGCGCCGGGCTTGCAAGCGGCAACTTCAGCCGGCACTCGCGGATATGGAAAAGCCTCGCCGCCAAATCCGTCAGCTGCGACACCACGCGCGAATTCATGTAGGGGCCGTAATACAGGCAGTCGTCCTTATGGACCGACCGGCTCAGAAACAGCCTCGGGAACGGCTCCTTCACCGAAAAAGCCAAGTACGGGAAATGCTTGTCATCTTTCAGCAAAACGTTGTACTTGGGCGTATGCTTGCGGATTAGCGTCGCTTCGAGAATCAGCGCTTCTTCTTCGCTTTCCGTAATAATCCACTCGATATCGCGAATAAAAGGGAGCATCAAGGTCGCCGCACGGTGCCCGGCATGGTCGCTCCCGTCAAAATAGCTGCGGACACGGTTCTTGAGGACCTTCGCCTTGCCGATATAGATAATCTTGCCCGACGCGTTCTTCATCAGGTAGACTCCGGGCCTTTCGGGCAATTCGGCTATACGGCGGCCTATATGTTCGTTCACTTCAATCATCTGTTCATAGAAAAACTAAAACTTTTTCTTTCTTACGGCTTAAATATTAATTATCTTATAACCATAAGGAACGGCTCGAACGCCATAACGGAGAAAAAATGAATTTTGACAACATGAATATCCTTTCGCAGAAGGTCGAGGGAGTATTGACCACGGTAAGGAACCTGCGCGCGCAAGTCGGCGCCCTGCAACAAGCGCTACAGAATTCGCAGGCCGAAGCTCATGACAAGTCCATGCTACTTGACGCAGCCAATAAAGACCTCATGGACTGCAAGGCTGCCCTGAACGCCCGAGCCAACCAAGCCGCCGCACAGAACGAATCCCTGAACGAAATGCGTTCCGAGCTCGATATGCTCAACGGCAAACTCTCCGAAAGCGCAAACGCCATCAACATGCTCAATGGCAAAATTGCCGAACAAGCCAGCTCCATCGCGACACTTAGCAAGCAAGTCGAAGAGCGGAACACCCAAATCGGCAGCCTGAACGACCATATCGGCGAGCAGGACGAAATTATCAACACGCTCAATGCGCAAGTCGCCGAGAAAAACGGCCTCATTGACACCCTTAACGCACAGGTCATCGAAAAAGGCCGCCTTCTCGAAGAAAAGATTCAGATTATCAATTCCCAGGGCGAAGAAATCGCCGAAGCGCAGGAACGTTTCCAGCAACTGCTCGCCACTATCGAAAAGGAACTCGGCACCGAGATTCCCATAGAGCAGCACACCATGCCGGCACAAGACCCCATACAGGAGCCCGAAGCCCCCGCCGAGGAAACTCTGGAAGAGGCCGCCGCCCCTGCCGAGGAACCAGCCGACGAACCTATCATCCAGTCTTCACGCAGCGATTTCGATATCCCGCAAGAAGAACCCTCCATCGATGACGAACCCGCCATCGAAGTTCACCCGGCCAACGAAAGAGACAACGACCTGTTTGCGAGCAATGGAGGCTCGCAAGGCGGTTTTTTCGGCTAAAGTGGCTGATGGACGATGATCCATTCGGCGTAGGAATGAGATAATGGCAGACTTAGAACTCAGATCCGTCACAGTCACGGTTGCACAGGAAAGGATCCAGATCCGCACGGATTTGCCCGATGCGGAACTGGGTGAAATCATCGCCTTTATCGACGAACGCTTCAAGCGCTACGAAAAATACCAGATGGACTACAAGAAGCGGCTCTCGCTCCTTGCAGTCGAACTGACCTCGGAGCTGTTCGAGGTGCGCAAGAACATGCGCCGTGCAAAACTGTACTGTGAACAGATGGACAAGTCCGCCAGAGACCTCGGGAGCTTGCTCGAAGAGGGCATCGACCGCCCCGAGCAACAGATATAGCCCACGGCTGTTTTGTCACGTTTGTGTTAAAAAAAGCCGATTTTAGGCGAATATCGCGAGATAAAAAATACAAAAATATTACTTGCTTTCTCAGTTTCCCGATAGTATATTATAATCATCGGCGGTCCCACGGTATTAACGCCCGATCTAACAGAATTTATACAGCTCGTTGCTCTTGCGGTTCAGTTTAGGCGCACTCCGATGCGAAAAACAAAGCCCCGAGGCGCTGCTATCATTACAAGATTAGTAGTTTCGAGTGTTTCAACCGAAGGGACCGTCTTTTTTTGTACCCTGTCAGCGGTATTCGCGTTCCTTTTCCACAGCATTGGCTTCCATGGAATTCGGGGAAAGCATCCCCTTCAACGTCTGCCCGACAATTTCGGCACCTTTCGAGATGGCTCCTGTACGCACCGCATCGACTAGCGTCGGATCCTTGTTCACGGTATTGACGGAATCGTCCAGAGCCTTTACCTTATTGAGTGAATCACCAGTCACGACAAGCGGCTGCTGCATAGATAAATTCACCTTGTCCTCTGGAGCGCCGCCCTTCTGCACAAGTTGGGCATTGGCCGCACCGATATAGAACAAAGTAACAGCTATCAGGATTCTCTTGAACATACAATGAATCTCCGCCATGTAAGATAGCAAAAACTACCCGCAAGTCGACTTCAAGTACTCCTTAGCGTCACAGTCCACGACAATGTCCTTACCAAGCAGGGCCCGGAGGCGTTCCAAATCCGGAGTTCCTTCTTTCTCGAATATGACGGCAGTCTTGAAGCGGTCGCGATGCTTGAGCAAGAACTCAAGATTGTTCACGTCGGATTTGGGGAAACCGTACCCGACAAAAATGATTTCGCGCGCATGAGCGAGGTAGTAGTCAGCCCGCGACCAAAGCAGATTGAACAGGCTCCCCCGCAAAAAAGATTCCTTTGCATGCGCCATCGGGATATAGATGGGAGTGTCCTCGCTGTAGATCGGGAAGCTGCGGTCCTGCGGTTCCACCTGGCAGACGTTCTTCAGGTCGAGCTCGTCGGTGGCGCCCTTCACCGGGAACCAGTTGAGCGAGCCGTGCAGCTTGATGAAGTCGACCGTCTGGGGTGCGGCAATCCGGTGGGCGGAACGGTCGGCAGGCTCGATGCGGACACCGTAGTCCACGGAAATCTGTTCCGACAGTTCGGGATAGTTGGCAATGGCCGTCTCGATAAGCGTGTCGTAGTTGAAGCTGAGCAGCAGCGTCTCGCGTTCACCCGATGCAGTGTGGTTAGCACAGGACTTCAGAAAATTCTTCAGAATAAACGAAGCCTCGCCCTTCACGATTTCGTCACGGCGAATAACACTCGCAATAAAACGCAGCAGTTCAAAACGCAACGTCGCACGATAGAGGCGGTCGCGTTCGCCCGGGAATATACGGGCCGAGAGAATAGACGTGGCCAACTGTTCTATGCCAAGATATTCGCGCTGTCCGTTACAAAGGCAAAGGAAACGCTGGCAATATTCCTTGAAATGCGGGAATTCGTCCGGAATGCCATCGGGAATCAGGGCATTCAAATCCTTCAGCGTGGGCATGCTCGGCAAGAAAGACTTGCTGAAACCGGAACCCAGCACAAAAACACGGCGATAAGTACTAGAAGAGGAGACCATGGTAGTAATATAATAAAGTGGTTAGGGGTTAGAATCTAGGAGCTAGGGAAAAATTTCACGGCTTCGCCGTCTTATATTGACGCACGAAGTGCGTGATTCTTATTCACTAGCCTCTATTCTCTAGTCTCTATTCTCTAGTTTCAAAACTCCAACCAGCCGGTTTCAAGGCCGGTCACGGGTACAATGCGACGGACATTCTTTTGCGCATCCGTCACCACAGCCATCCCTGTCAAAAAGTTCATCCAACGCTGCGGCGTAAAGCGCATCTTGCAAAAATGCGTAAGGCACGGAACGGACCAAGCGTCGTGCGTCACGAAAATATTGAATCGCATATTTCCCTTTTCAAGCATCATCGCAAGCATCTCTTCGGAACGGTTCGCAAGCGGGCAGAACGCCTCGATTTGATTACGCGGATTGCCAGCCACCTCGTTCACCAGCCATTCGCAGATGCCCTCGTAAAAACCGGCACGCAGCACCTTCGTGAACTCGTCGTAGTCCTGGACAAAAAAATTGCCAAGAGCGTCGAGAGGTTCCACCAGCGGCATGTCCGGAGCCAACGCAACACCAGCGGCGGCAGCACGCCCCTTCCCTATGCATCGCGCGGTCTCCACGCAACGCCCCACCGGGCTCGAAAAAAACACCATATCACCATCAACAGGAATACAGCGCCCCAGAGCCAGCGCCTGTTCACGGCCGCGTTCCGTAAGGCCGACATGCGCACCATAGTCGGCATCGGTGGGCTTGATGTGGTCACGTTCGGCATGCCTCACCAAGAAAAAGACACGCTCGTCCGGAAGGATTCCCTTGAAGAAATCCTTGGCCTGAACAAAATCTGCGTTTTCGTTGAGCATCAAGGTGAATTTAGAAAAAAATGCTATTATTTAAACAAAAGGACGGGATATCATCCCTAGACCCTAGATTCTAAATCCTAACCCCTAATTTAACTATGCGCGTACTCGTTCTCAACTGCGGCAGTTCTTCGGTCAAGTTCGCCGTCATCGATACCCAGACCAAGCAGTCCATCTCCAGCGGCCTCGTCGAAAATATCGGCGTGAACGGCCACGTGAAGGCCAAGGGCCCCGAAGGCAACATCGACTTCAACTTCGACTGCCCCACGCACGCCGAAGCCGTCGCCGAAGTCCAGAAGTTCCTCGCCGAACAGAAGCTCATCGACACGATCGAAGCCATCGGTCACCGCGTGGTGCATGGCGGCAAGTACATCAAGAGCGAGAAGGTTTCGCAGGAAGTCATCGACTACATCCGCAGCATCACGCTGTTCGCCCCGCTGCACGAACCTGCACATGCGACCGGCATGGAATGCGCAACCAAGTTCTTCCCGACGCTCCCGCAAGTGGCCGTGTTCGACACCGCCTTCCACCAGACTATGCCGCGCAAGGCCTTCCTCTACGGCATCCCATACAAGTTCTACGAAGACGACGCCATCCGCCGTTACGGTTTCCACGGCACCAGCCACCGCTTCGTGACCGCCGAAGCCGCAAGCATCCTCGGCAAGAAGCCGGAAGACTGCTGCTTCATCACCGCCCACCTCGGTAACGGTTCCAGCTGCTCCGCGATTCTCAACGGCAAGTGCGCCGACACCACCATGGGCTTCACCCCGCTCGACGGCCTTATCATGGGTACGCGCTCCGGCAGCCTCGACCCGGCCATCCTCTTCTTCATCAGCAAGAAGTACGGCTACGACATCGACCGTCTCGACAAGCTCGTGAACAAGGAATCCGGCCTGCTCGGCCTCTCCGGCTTAAGCAACGACATGCGCACCCTGACGCAGGCCGCAAGCGAAGGCCACCTCGGCGCACAGATTGCCCTTGAAACCTTCTGCTACAAGTTGACCCGTGAAATCGGCGGCATCGCCATGGCACTCCCGCGCATCGACGCACTCGTGTTCACCGGCGGTATTGGCGAGAACAGCCGCGTGGTTCGCAAGACCGTCATGGAAAACCTGAAGATTCTCGGCTACCAGATTGACGACACCCGCAACGAGGACAACGGCAAGAACTCCGGCCACATCATCAGCAAGGACGGCACGCCGACCGCCATGGTCGTCGCCACCAACGAAGAACTGCTGATTGCGCTCGACACCGAAGCATTAGTAAAGTAGGAAGTTAGAAGTAGACAGTAGACAGTGGCCCTACGGGCCTATCCGCCAGGCTACTTGAAATATGCAAAGGCTCCGCATCGCGGAGCCTTTACTGTCTACATTCTACTGTCTACTTCCTACTACTTGACCGTCCAAGTTTGGTTATTCACCCGCAGGATCTTGCGGCCCTGCACGGCAGCGGCAGCGGCGCGAACCTGGGCCTCAGACACCGGAAGTTTAGCCGTCCACATCACTCGGCCCTGCATATCAAGGAGAACAACTGCACCACGGCTGGCGGCAATTTCGCCCATCCAATCCTTCTTGGGTTGGACAATGGTCCTGAGCTTGGTCGACGAGCCTGTAGTGAACGTCAGCACCAATTGCACGGACTTCTCGGAATCCTTGACATCGATCGTGACAGGATAATCGGTATTCTTTTCAAGGCCAATAGAATGCGGCTTGATAGTGAATATAGAACCTTTGATTTTCATATCCAGATATTGCGACAACCTAGAGGAACTCTTGGCAACAGAATAGGTCAAAGAATCGTCATCAATATCTGAAACAAGAGTATCCAAATCAATTTTCATCTCCCAGCCACTAGTTTCAACTTTGTAACGGGCATCCTCGGGAGAGACCACAACAGGAGCGTCGTTGACCGGCTTGATTTTCACAGGCACAGTCAGCTTCGTCTCTGCGCCAAGGCTATCCGTTGCAATGAAGGTCACTTCGGATTCACCGCAGGAATCTGGAGCCGGAGACAGCACGATAGCCGTTTTGGAAACAGTGATTTTGAGCTTGCCATCTTCATTGACGGCATCAAAAGTCATCGGATTATCATCTGGATCTTCGAACCAGGAATTCAAAACCTTCGTATTGAAAGTCTTCGCCGTGGTAATCTTGTCTTCGACAAAAGTAGAAAGCACGGTTTCCAGAGAGTCTGCGATTCCCTCGCGGACCACAGGAGGCATGTTCTTGGCAGCGACATTGATAGTGACGGTCGCCGGTTCAGACTCCACACCGTCTGCGTTGACACAGATATAGGTGAAGGTGACCTTGCCACGGAACGATTCATCGGCCTCGTACTTGAAGGAACCATCTTCGCTCAGGGTCAACGTGCCATGTTCCGGCTTCGTTTTGACTTTGGCCTTCAGTTCGGCATCGGGATCATCCGGATTCTTGTCGTTTGCAAGTACGCCTTTCTTTGCGGCCACCTTGATTGTAGAATCCTGAACGGCATCGTACTTGTCGTCAACGGCCACCGGAGGATCTTCGACCGGAGCCACCTTTACATAAAAGTCTACACCAGCCTGGAATTCTCCGTCATCTGCATAGTACGTCACCTTGGCCAGGCCATTGGCATCTTTCTTAGCGGTAACCAGGATATACTGGAACTTGCCGATTGTCGCAATTTCTGCATTTACCAGCCCGTTCGTCTTCACACGCATCTTGATATCCGAATCCACATCGCTGAATACAGCATTATCCGCAGTGATAAACACACTTATGGAATCTTCGAAATCCTCGTCCACTTCGATGAACGTTTTTGAATTGTCGAGCTTAATCTGGGCGGTATCGCCCTCCCCAATGACATAGTTAATCGCGGAATCCAAAATTTCCACAGTCGGAGGATCATTGATATCCAGCACGTTAATCTTGAACTTCACTGTATCGCTAACACTTGTTGGATTATTCGTTTCTATAGCGTACAGCGAGAAATACACTTCTCCGAAGGTGTCCGTAGGTGCGATATAGGTAAACTGACCCTTTTCTGCATCAAAACTAAACTCACCAAATTCCGGTTCATCTAAGAGATAAAGGTCAAACTCATCCTCGTCAAGATCGTAAGCGAATGTATCGTAGAAAGAGCATTTTCCCGTACACCCAATCGTATCCCCTTGAGACAGTTTATACGTCGTATCACGGATTGTGGGGACATGAGCAAGGTCAATTGGCTTGAAAACCATATTATGCGTAACTTTCTTATTGGTCTTCACTTCTACTGCAATCAGTTCCACTTTTAGCGAGTCAGTTTCTTTCGGATTAGCCACCGACACAAACGTCATGGAATCACCCAGGTAGAACTGCTTTGTATCGTTGAAATCGGTATTCACGCCAGAGCCCAACGGTTTCGCAGTAATGGAAAGGGTATCTCCGTCTGCATCACTGAACACTTCAGAAAGGCGCACAACAAACGATTGCCCCTCTTGCAATTCAACACGGGTCGGATATTCCGGATTCACCACAGGAGGATGCTGCGGGCATTCATCAGCCAAATTTAAAGCATGGATACTGAAAACATTGCTCTGCCCGAACCTACTAGCAAGATCCGCTTTGTAACTG
This sequence comes from uncultured Fibrobacter sp., assembly GCF_947305105.1. Lineage (NCBI taxonomy): Bacteria > Pseudomonadati > Fibrobacterota > Fibrobacteria > Fibrobacterales > Fibrobacteraceae > Fibrobacter > uncultured Fibrobacter sp. Next base: position 22,421 of record NZ_CAMZCS010000011.1, read on the forward strand.
AACTGGAGACCCAACTGCTGCTTGACTTTCCATACATTTTGCGATGTATTCTTGTCCCAACCCAATTCAAGGTCTGCAAAGGCGACGAACACGTTCTTTCTCTGGCCATCCGTAGACGGAAGCCTATAGCCAAAATAGTTGTTATCACCATCAGGATTCACCTCGTCGTCCTGCCTTATATCGTACTGCACAAAATCCATACGCACTGGATTCGTGGCCGAGTAATTCAAGCAAACGCCACCAAAAGATGAAAGATTGGTTACTGTAGGATTGTACTCTGCGTCCACACTCCAATAGAACCCAAAGCCGGCTCCGCCCTTGGCCTTCTCTTGCGCCTCGAACGTCGCCTTCATGTAATAAGGCGCATCGGTTATCTCGGCAGTATCCAGATCAATAAAGATGTCCTTCTTGCCATTATCCCCAGGATATTCATAGCTATAAATATTCTGCGGACCATAGTATTCGCTTACGCCACTCTCATCCCATATTAAACGTTCGGCCGCTCCGGCCTGTGCCACTAAACAGAAGCACGCTACCATACAGAGAGGCAGTATGGAAGAATATTTTCTTTCAATAAAAACCATTGGAATCTCCCTCGTCATCTTTCAATTACATTACTATAAAATTATATCAAAATGTGCATTTTGTCACACGGGAAACTCAAAATATAGTTTAGAATGTTTACAACGGCGATTTTGAGCAAAAAAAAGGAAAAATGGCTAGTAGAATTGCATTTTTTCGTGATAAAAAAAGCAATAAATAGACACGGGACTTAGGAAGAATACGAATCCAGGATTTCGTAGCGTTCGTAAGCCTTTTCAAGTTCCTGTTCGCGGTCGGCAATTTCCTTCTGGAGTTCGACAATACGGGCCGCATTGGTAAAAACTTCAGGTTTTGAAAGTTCCGACTGGAATTCGGCGATTTCGGCCTCCAGTTTTTCGATTTTGTCGGGCAGGGCCGCATATTCGCGCTCTTCGTTGTAACTGCGCTTTTTCTTTTTGGCCGGGGCAGCAACCACCTCGGAATTCTGGGATACCCGAGCAGCCTTTTCGGCCTCTTTTTCGGCGGCGATACGGGCCGCATTCGCCGCTTCCTTGTCACGGACTTTCTTTTTGGCCTCGTAATCGCTGTAACCGCCTACCGATTCAAAGACGGTGCCGCCTTCCTCGATAGCCAGAACACTCGTGACGACGGAATCCAAGAAGGCACGGTCGTGGCTCACAGTAAGCACGGTCCCCTTGTAATCGGCCAATAGTTCCGCCAACAAGTCTAGCGTTTCCATGTCGAGGTCGTTCGTCGGTTCATCCAGCACGAGCACGTTGCTCGGATGGCTAAACAGGCAAGCGAGCAAAAGGCGGTTCCTTTCGCCACCCGATAGCGCACTGATAGGGCCACGGGCGCGGTCTGCCGAGAAAAGGAAGTCTTGCAGATAACTTAATACATGGCGTTTAACGCCGTTCAGCGTAATGTAAGCCTGACCATCGCCAATGTTCTCGACCAGCGATTTGTCTTCGCGAAGCTTGGTCCGCATCTGGTCGAAATAGGCAATTTGCAAGTTGGTGCCGAGGCGCACGTCACCGGAATCGGGCTGAAGTTCCCCCAGAATCAGGCGGAGCAACGTCGTTTTGCCGCTGCCGTTCGGGCCCACGATGCCAATGCGATCGCCACGGGAAACCTCGGTCGTCAAGTGGCTAATGAGGGGGGCGCCGTCGTAAGAGTAATTCACGTCGGTGAGGCGAGCCACCAGGCGCCCGGAGCGTTCCGCCTCGGTAATCTGCATGTTCACGCTACCTGTGCGGGTACGGCGGGCGGCACGCTCCTCGCGCATTTTAATCAATGCGCGAACGCGGCCCTCGTTCCGGGTCCGCCGCGCCTGGATTCCCTTGCGGATCCAGACTTCTTCTTCGGCAAGGCGCTTGTCGAAAAGCGCATTGGCCTTGTCTTCTTCGGCGAGTGCCTGATCCCTGAACTGCACGAACTTGTCGTAAGGGAAATCCCAGCCGCGCAAGCGACCACGGTCCAGTTCAAAGATGCGGCTTGCCACGCGGCGCACAAAGGCACGGTCGTGGCTTACAAACATCACGGCGCAATTCAGCCGCGTCACGATTCCTTCCAGCCACTGGATAGCGGGAATGTCCAAATGGTTTGTCGGCTCGTCGAGCAAGAGCAAATCGGGATCCTGCGCCACAGCACGCGCAAAAAGCACACGGCGCTTTTGCCCACCGCTCAAGTCGTCGTACAGGGCGGTCGCATCGATACCCGTCTTGCCAAGAATTGCCTCGGCGTGGGAATCATGCGCACTGTCGGAAACCACTCCTGCCATCACCACATCACGGACCGTCCCTTCGATGTGCGCAGGGATTTCCTGAATCATGCGCGAAATCCGGAGCCCGGATTTTTTTACGATGTCGCCCGACTGGGCCTCCATCTCACCGCTAAGCACCTTGAGCAGCGTGCTCTTGCCCTCGCCATTGCGGCCGACCAGGCAAATGCGGTCGCCCGCCTCGATGTCGAACGACACGTTGTCGAGCAGCGGTGCATTCGCACCGATACGCAAGAGCAGGTTCTGGGCGGTAAGAATCGGCATGGCCTTGCAACTATCCCAATTCCGGCACGGTAGCACAGAACACGAGCGGTTCTGCGCTTTCGTTAATCAAGCTGTGGGAATGGCCCTTGGGGCAAAAATGGCACTGTCCGGCCTTCACGTATTCCACGCCGTCGTCAAAGAGCACCTTGCCTTCGCCACTCAAGATGAACATGATTTCGCTGTTGGTCTCGTGCTTGTGGAACCCGATAGAAGCGCCCTGTTCAAGCGTGCCGCGCATAATGCGGGTTGTGCCGTCGAAATACATCTTGGCCTTGAATTCCTTCTCGCCACCCTTGAAGTTCGGGAGGACAGTCGTCTCCATGCCATTCAAATCGATAATCATAATACTTTGCCTCGTTTGGCTATAATATAGAAAAGGGCTAGTGTCCCTGCGACCCCGCAAGGGATTCATTGATAAACCGGAATGTCAAATCGTAAGCATTGTCGCGCACTTCTTTTTTCGAGAGGAACACGTCGTGCAAGGCACCGTCAATTTGGGCCGTTTGCACCTTCGGTCCCAATTTCGGCGATGCGTCGCGGATAAGACGCGCATCAAGGATACCGTCGCAACGGGTATATTCTTCCACCCATTCCTCTCCCTTCACGCTGCAACCGCTATGCAACACAAGTACAGGGGATGCAATATGCAGGCCTTCGCGCACCTTGGTTTGAGCCTTGTGAATCGCGCGCACCCAATGGAGATACGTTTCCGGACGCTTGAAAGGTTTCCAGTCCGTATTGTATTCCCACTCGCCCTTCTCTCCCTTGTACAAGGAATTCGCATAGTTCGGGTTCCCGGTGGAACCCACCGAATAATCAGGGAAATAAAGGCCAATCGAAGCAACCAAAGGCAAAACAATTTTGCGTATCGGGAAACCAAAATTCATCTCCAAAAAGGGGCTGTTCATCACGACCGCACCAAACTTGTCCCTACGGCCATCTTCCATGTAGAGCGATGCAATCAAGCCACCTTGCGAATGAGCCACCAATATACTCGGCGGGCGCTTTATCGCCGTAATAGCCCTTGTAATCACCTCGTTCGAGGAATCCCGCACTGTATCATAAACCTTGTGCTCCAGATTCGACTTGACCAAATGCCAACCCATCTCCACGGCATAATCAATTTCGGCAAAGAACTCCGAAGCAAAGTGCATGTCGCTACGCGGCTCGCCTTCGCGAATGGAGCGACCATACCCATGCAAGTCCACAGCAAAGAAGGCATACCCTGCAGAATCCATCTTTTCCGCCATTTCTCTCTGGAAAAAATAATCGTTGAATCCGTGTATGTACAATGCGATTCCCTTGGGAGTCGAAGCGGAATCTGTGCGTCGCGGGGAACTCCCGAACGGGTACTCCACCAATGTCGCATGGTGACCGTCCACATCTATCGGGTATGCCTTGAACGGAGCTCCAAGCGAAGAATCTTCCACACCGCGAACGAGAAACGAGTAAAGCAGTTGGAGGTCTACATGGTGCGATGGTCTCGGTTCCGCAGCACTTTCCCAGCCACCATAATTCTGTGAGAAATACATTGCAAAAATGAGGATAGGGAGCAACGCGAACGACAGCAACGAAGCTTTTATCCGCTTACGGACTATTTCTTGCAACAAATCCTTGTCTATATTCATGAAGTTCTCAAAAACTACTTCGCCAACTGCCTATGCTTTTGTGCTTCCTTTTTCAAAAAGCTGCACAGGAATGCAAAGAACTGTTCAACGCGTGCATTGTTCTGTTTATTCTTGCGCAAGCGGACAACGATATCGCGCTTGAATTCCCCATCGGTAATTTCAAGCAACCGAACCTTGTGCCGGTCCATCCTTCCCCACGAAAATTCAGGCCAGAAACCTACACCGACACCACCGGCAATGGCATCCTTGACCGCTGTCGCATTGTCGCTCACAAACGAAGTGTTGGAATGGAACCCCACACGGTTACAGAACTCGGCATAAATGGAACTCAAGCGTTTCGACCCGTAGAGCCCGATAAAGTTTTCGTCTTTCAAGTCTTTGAGCGAAACACTCTTCCGTTTTTTGTACTGTGGCGTATTCGGAACCGCAAGGAAAATCTTTTCGGTACAGACAAATGTCTCCTCGTCGGAGCCCTGCACGGGTACATACTTCTCGCTGGTACTCACGCAGACATCGTACAACGTCGTCGATTCGTTCTGGATCAAGTTAATTCTCAAGCCGGGATCCGTCTGCTTATACTTAATCACGGCGTTCGTCACGAGTGTCGAGGCCGCAAGCACATTCAAGTTCACAGTCTGGTTTAGTTCGTTCGCCATCGCACGAAGGCGGTCTGGCAGCGCCTCGATATCGTCGTAGAGCGGTTTGAGGCTCTTGTAGAAAAATCGGCCGCACTCCGTAAGCTTGATGTTACGCCCCTGTACTTTGAAAAGGTCCACGCCCAACTCCGCTTCTAGCTTGTGAATTGCCTGCGTCAGCGCCGGCTGGACAATACACAAGTTGCGGGCACTCTTGGTAACGTGTTCGTTTTTAGCAACTTCCAAAAAATATTTTAAGTGTGTTAATTCCATATCTCAATCAACCCATATAAACCTTTACTTATAATAATAATTAATTTATCCATTCACGAAAAAAACCAATAGATTTTTCTTATCAATTTAATATATATAATCTATTGGACAACATAATTCCAAGAATATATTTTTGAAGCACCTTAAAAGGTTGTTAGAGTCCATTTATCAACCTTTTGTTTTCCAATATACTCCTGCAGACAACTCATGAGAGCGGTTCTCTTGAAAAAGAGACCGCTCTTCCATTATTTTCAGCACAGCATAAATACAAAACAGCGCCAAAAATGCTATGGTTAGGCAATGTTCTACTGGTTAACATTCCTGCCGCTGTCGCTCATTCTTGCCTCTTGTGCCCTATTTCAGTCGTCCCCCAAGGTTCCCCTTTTTTCCGACGGAACTCCGTGCGGGGAATGCAAGTACATCCAACGGGACACTCTAGCAAACGGACACATACAGGAAACTGCCGTACAAGGGAAAAAATACAACGGAGAACAGAGGGAATTTGAAAACGGCAAGTTGGTCCGACTGGCACACTTTGTTGACAACCACAAAGCCGGCAAGGAATACACCTACGAAAACGGAGCGGTCAAGGATTCCGTCACTGCAGACTTCCTGAAAGGGAGCGCCCTTTCGATGGCGATGATCCAGTCCAAACTGCCGGATATCGTCGTCAAGAGATTCTCGGCGACGTTGCAGGCATCGCTTGCGAACGACTCCTCGGAAACATTCACCGAGACCCGTGACGGCAGAATTACGAAAGCCGGGGAAAAGCGCAACGCGGTCAACTACATATTCTTCGACATCGAATACAGCAAGGACGCCCCCGACAAGAACTACCGCTTGCAGACAGGGAAAAACTTCTTTGTCGTAAACGACGGGATTATCACCGAAGAGAAAGGCTACGAAGGCGAAGTCCTTGTGAAAGACTTCCAAAAGTCCCACCACTACAAGTCGTACTACCCGAGCGGGACTCCTAAAGAAGATCACGAAGGGGACGTGACCATCAATGTGGACAAGGCGGCGTGTTCGGGCAAATGCCACGTGACCTCGTTCAACGAGAAGGGGCAGAAATACATTGAATACTGGCAAGAAATCACTGATTCTGCCGGGACAATACAAGACAAAGTCACGAGCAAGTCGTACCGGAACGGCACTTCGCTAGAATTTGAACTGCACACGGTCAACGGCGAAACAATTTCGTATAAGTTCTTCGACGACAACGGCAACCTGTCTACCGAGTACAATAAATCAGAATTTTACTTTATTTACAACGACCGCGGAAACATGATGCACGAATTCCACGGCACAAGCCGTTCAGAGGGCAAAAAGATTTACTACATCGACGGAACCCAGACCATCTACCTGCCCAACGGCCTTCCCTTCTCGATATTCAAGTGGGAAAACGGGCGCGGCAAGCAGATCAAGTAATATCAAAACTAGGCTAGACTAGTAGAACATCCCGTAGAACTCATCTACGGCAAAATACACATCCCGTTTTTCGCCCGTGGAATCGCGGGCAGCGAACACGTCGTAATGGCGATTGTTTTTCTGTTCCAATCTCTGGGATTCTTGCGTCAATCCGAGTTCTTGGAGCGCTTCGTATTCTTCGGCAACGCCAATGACGTACATAGCAGTCTCGGGAGACTTGCCATCACCGCTATTGACAATGGATTTTACCAGCGCATTCCTGACAGCACCATGGAATTCACGCACGGTCGGGTAAATCGAAAGATTTTTCGACAAGGCCGCATGCGCCGCAATGCTCGTGTAGTCTCGTTCCAAGATATCGTAAGCAAGCTTTGCAACGTCCCCCTCATAGCTGCCATTCGCAGCCTTCGTCAGTTCCATCGTCGTCTTGAGCGGCACGCCGAGATTTGACGGGTTTGCAAGGCGGCATTTGAAAAAGGCAGTGCGGAACTGGCGCCAGTTTGTATAGGGAACGGCCGAGAGGGAGTCGCGCTCGATAGCCTCAAGTTGCTTTTTGTAATAGGTTCCCTCTTCCGGAACAACGAGTTTGCCCCGAAGCAGGGCGGTATTCCCACGATTCACGCTACACGCCGCGAGAAGGAGCAGCATGACAAGCACCGAAACGCCGTACCATTTCCTTTTCATACATTACTTCTTGCTAGAAGAGCTTTTGCCCGAATCGGACAAGGTCTCCTCGGAATCCGGGGCAATCTGGATGAAGCCCCAAAGGGTATCTATAACGTAGCCTCCACATTCCATCTCGATTCCGTAATCGGTGCTATCCTTGCTCATAATGACTCTTGCATTGCAGCCGAGATCCATATCGGGGCTATCGGCGCTCCAGAGCGTATCCACGACTTCCTCGTCGCAGCGCACTTCGATCCCCTTACGGGTCTTGGTCTTGTTCGATACCGTCTGTGCGGAACAGCTAGTGCCATTGTCGCCGCGATCGCCCTTCGCGCCCTTTTCCCCGTCAATACCGTCTTGGCCGTCGATTCCATCTTTGCCATCACGGCTTTTCACGTTGATCCATTTTTTCCCGTTGCAATAAAAAACGCTACTGGAATCGGTCACATACAGCATATCACCGAGTGCATTCTTGTCGCAGGTGGGCATTTTCTGCTTGGATTCAAGAACCTCGAGACCCGTCGTATAATATTCGCTGACTTCGGTGACCTCGTCCCCGCACGCAACAAAAGTAGCCACAGCCGAGACAAGGAGTCCCATTGTCAAAAAAGACTTCTTCCTTCTCATGACTCCTCCTAAAAATATAGCCAATAAGGAAATCCACGGATAATTTACAAAAAAATGGGGGTCTACATACCATAAGGAAAATGGACTTTTCGCCTAAAAGCCTGATTACTGCCGAAAAAAATTCATTTGATGGAGTTAATAACCTATTTTATGTTCATTTTTTAGTGGACTCCCCCCTCTTCACTTTATTATATTTTTCTTAGGCTATCTCTAAAAAATGCCTTATTTACAAGAAATTGATTTAGAAATGGCCCTTAGTTATCCAACTAGCAACCCTCGGTAGGTAAATATATGGAACTGACACCATTGGACATCCGAAATCAAACTTTCCACAAGAAAAATTTCGGCGGAGTCGACGCGGACGAGGTCAAGGCATTCCTAGAGACTGCCGCCGTCGCCTTTGAACAGATGTCAAGAGACCGCACCGACCTGACCGAACGGCTCAAGATTGCGGAACAACGCGTAAACTATTACAAGCAAATCGAGAAGACCATCCAAGACGCAGTCGTCACCATGCAGAAGACGGTAGACGAAGTCAAAGCGACTGCCGAAAAAGAAGCTGAAATCATCATCGCCGAAGCCAAGGCCAGGGCAACCCGCGAAGTGGAAAACACCAAGCGCGAAGCCGAAAACCTCCGCATGGAAATCGAGCAGCTGAAGCAGCTCCGCAGCAACTACTTTATCCGTTGCCGTGCACTCATCCGTGGCCAGGAAGAACTCCTGGAAGCTATGGAAACCGACCAACGCGAGCTGGAAGCCATGTCTCCGAAGGAGCCCACCAGCGGATCGATCGGGAACGTTTTGGCATAGGCGGGAATATCGGGCCATGCGCATCAACATCAAGGTCCATGCGCGGAGCAAACGTGACAGCATCACGGCCCTGCCCGACGGAAGTTTCAAGGTGGATGTCAAGGCCCCACCCGTAGACGGGGCGGCCAACGAAGCCATCTGCGAACTTGTTGCAAATCACTTCAAAGTCCACAAGCGGGATGTAGAAGTCGTGTTGGGGAGCACTAGCAACAAGAAGGTCATCGAAGTGCGAGGAAAGTGACAGAAGGGAGAAGACATGAGAATACCGATTCACAGGAAAATATTCGGGTTGTCGCTGTCCGGCTTGATCCTCTGTACCCTCTCGCTAGGAGGGCTGGCACTTTATTTCACCAGCGACATTCTGCAGAAGCGTTCGCAGGAATTCCTCCAGAACAGGCTTATCGTTGAGCAGCACAAGATTGTTCCCCTCTTTACCGATATCGAGCATTTCGCAAACGGCATCGCAGCACCCATCCTCAGCGACATCCCCTCGATAGAAGCCCTCAAGCAAGAAAAATCCCGCAACGAGATTACAGAAAAAATCAACGACTACATCATGGCCTCGCTGGGCAACATCAAGAACGCAACCTCGGCTTACTTGCGGTACAATCCGGAACTTACGCCCCCCACCTCCGGGCTTTTCATCTCGAAAAATCCGGAAACCGGCGAATTCCAGAACATGACCCCCACCGACCTTTCGAAATACGACTCCAGCGATACGGAGCACGTAGGCTGGTATTACCAACCCACCAAAGTCGGCAAACCCACATGGCTGCTCCCCTACCAGAACAAGAATATCAACGTCTACATGATTTCTTACGTTGTCCCGCTCACCAAGTTCGACCAGGACATCGGCATCATCGGGATCGACCTGAACTTCAGCCATATTATCAAATTCGTTTCTAGCATTAAAGTTTACCAAACAGGATACGCATTCCTCGAAGACGAAAACGGGAAAATCATCGTCCACCCCAAGCTGAAACCGGGCAGTACCCTCAAACCTAAAAAAGGGTACCGCGCACTGCGCACCCAGCTACCGAACGGGATGTCTTTTGGCATCCGGGTTCCCGAAGCCGAAATCAACGCCGAGCGTTACAAGCTCCTTGTGGAAATTTTCATCTTCGCCGTCTTCCTGCTAATCCTGTTCTCGTTCATATCGGCAATGGTGGCCTATTCCATCACAAGGCCCATCCTCAACTTGACAGAAACAGCGAACAAGCTGATTAGCGGCAATATGAAGGTGCAATTCAAGGTCGAGACCAACGACGAAATTGGCGACCTTTCTAAAAGTTTCCAGACAGCGAAAGACCACATGCAAGAATACCTTGGCCAAATCCAAGGGCTCGCCTACAGGGACTCGCTTACCGGCATACGCAACCGCACCGCTTACGACGCCTACTGCAAAGAAGTAGACACAAAAATAGCGAGCAAGCAACTGCGCGAATTCGGCATCCTGGTTTGCAACCTCAACTACCTAAAGTCCATTAACGACAATTACGGGCACGACAACGGCAACGCCTATCTTGTCAACTGCTGCAAGTTGATATGCGATATTTTCTGTCATAGCCCCGTTTTCCGCATCAGTGGCGATGAATTCGTTGTCATTCTCATGGGCAACGACCTGCGAAACCGCGGCGACCTCATCACGCGCATCAACAAGAGGATGAACGCATCGACCACAGCCGAGAGCGCTTGGGAACGGTTGAGTATCGCATGCGGATATTCACTCAAAGACATCAACGACACAAACGTCGCCATGGTCCAAAAGCGTGCCGAAAAAGAAATGTACCGAATCAAGAAAGAGATGAAGAATTCACGGAAAGTCGACCACGAAAGCGGCTTGCTCCACCAATAACATTTAACACTGGCAAAATTATTTAGACAGTTGTCTAATTTGTAAAAAGACCTCCTTAAGAAAAAACACAAATTGTCATATTCTGACATTTGTTATTTATATATTTGTAACTGTTGGAAGTTTAATCATTCCTGATTTTCAAGGGGATTTTTATGTGTTTTTTTGTTCCGAAACAGGCAAAAGTGAATGATTTTTAATACATTGTATTGCTCTTTTACTAAATTTTATGTATTTTTTAGTAAAAAGGAGCGCATTATGGGAACCACAATGAATACAATCAGCGCAAGAATTGATTCAAAGCTCAAAACACAAGCCGAAAACCTGTTCGACCAACTCGGGATGAACATGTCAACGGCAATCACCGTTTTCTTGAAGCAGGTCGTCCGTCTACGCAAGATTCCTTTTGAAATTGCACTTGACACCCCAAACGACGAGACCATCGCTGCCATGACCGAAGCAAACGAAATTGCCAGCGGCAAGCGCAAGGCTAAATCTTACAAGAACGCAAACGCAATGATCAAGGACATTCTAAACGAATAATGGAAATCAAGACCACATCAAAGTTCAGGAAGGATCTTAAGCAGGCAAAAAAGAAAGGGCTAAATATGGCCCTCCTGCAAAAGGTCGTTGATGATTTGGCGGCAGGGAAAAAGCTAGACGACCGGCACCATGACCACGCCCTCGTCGGCGATTGGGTTTCTTTTCGCGAATGCCACATTCAGCCGGACTGGCTGTTGATTTACAAGATTTCAGGCGACACGCTCATATTGACGCTAGCGCGAACAGGCTCGCACAGCGAGTTGTTTAGGAAATAGAAGAAGACCGCAGCGGTTAGGCTACGGTCTTTTTTAATGCTGTTAGAGATTGCCACGGCCTTCGGCCTCGCAATGACAATGAGGCTATTCGCCCCTCGCCATGACATGCGGATTATGCCGGCTTCACAACGATGTTGACCAGCTTACCCGGCACAACAATCGACTTGACAACCTGCATTCCGTTCATAAATTCCTTCATGCGTTCATTTTCCATGGCGAGCTTTTCGAGGGCGGCCTTGTCCATGTCCTTGGCAACGGATGCCTTCGCGCGGACCTTGCCGTTCACCTGGAACACGACTTCCACGGTGTTTTCGACGGCCTTGGAGTGGTCGGCTTCCGGCCAGGCGACGTTCGTGAGCGATTCGTTGTGTCCGAGGATGCTCCACATTTCTTCGGCGATGTGCGGGGCAAACGGGTGCAGCAACTTCACAAAGGTTTCGCACGGTTCGCGGTAGCGCTTGTCCATCTTCATCATTTCGTTGTTGAAGATCATCAGCTGGCTAATCGCGGTGTTGAAGCTCATGTTCTCGATGTCGCTCGTGACCTTGATGACGGTCTGGTGCATCACCTTCTCGATTGCTTCCGGGGCAGTTTCATCAACGAACACCGGGGCTTCGTCAGAATCGCCCACCACAGAACGCCAGGCGCGGCCGAGGAAGCGGTTCATGCCTTCGATGCCCTTGGTCTGCCACGGCTTCACGGCATCCAGCGGGCCCATGAACATTTCGTACAAACGAAGGCTGTCGGCACCGTAATCGCGCACAACGTCATCGGGGTTCACAACGTTCTTGAGGGACTTACTCATCTTCGCCACAATCTGCTTGAGCTCGATGTCGGTTCCCTTCTTGAAGAACTTTCCGTTCTTTTCTTCGACTTCGTCAGTCGGGACCTTGGAGCCAGCGGCGTCTTCGTAAGCGAAGGCGAGAATCATGCCCTGGTTGAAGAGCTTCTGGAACGGTTCGTCGGTAGAGACGAGGCCGAGGTCGAAGAGCACCTTGTGCCAGAAGCGGCTGTAGAGCAGGTGGAGCACGGCGTGTTCGGCACCGCCCACATAGAGGTCGACCGGCATCCAGTACTTTTCAAGTTCCTTTGCAACAAATGCGTCGCCGTTGCAGGCATCGATGTAGCGCAGGTAATACCAGCAGGAACCAGCCCACTGCGGCATGGTGTTCGTTTCACGGATACCCTTGCGGCCGTTCTTGTCGACGACCTGGAGCCATTCGGTAGCGTTGGCGAGCGGAGACCGTCCGCCGTCACCCGGCTTGTAGTCCTTGAGTTCCGGCAACAGCACCGGCAGTTCGGAATCATCGACGGTAGAGATTTCGCCATCTTCCCAGTGGATAATCGGGAACGGTTCACCCCAGTAGCGCTGGCGGCTGAAGAGCCAGTCGCGGAGCTTGTAGTTCACAGTGGCCTTGCCGATCTTGTTGGCTTCGAGCCATTCGATGACCTTCGCGATACCCTGCTTCTTGTTGAGGCCGTTCAGGCAGAGCGTTGCATTTTCGCTGTTGATGTAGGTGCCGTCGGCAGCCCAGCAGGCTTCGCCCTTGAGCACGAGCGGCTTCACATCTTCGGGGCAGCTTGCATCGGGTTCCATGATGCAGATGACGGGCAAATTAAACTTCTTCGCGAAATCGAAGTCGCGGGTATCGTGGGCGGGCACGGCCATGATGGCGCCCGTGCCGTAGCCGGTCAGAACGTAGTCGGCGACCCACACCGGAATCTTGGTGCCGGTAAGCGGGTTCACGGCATAGCTACCGGTAAACACGCCGGTCTTTTCCTTGGCGAGTTCGGTACGGTCGAGGTCGCTCTTCAAAGCGGCGGCGTGCACATATTCTTCCACGGCGGCCTTCTGTTCGGCAGTCGTGAGTTCCGGCACCATGGCGTGTTCCGGGGCGACGACCATGTAGGTGGCACCGAACAGCGTATCGCAACGGGTGGTATAGACGCGGAGCTTCTTTTCGGTCGGCTTGCCTTCAGCATCGGCGATGGCAAAATCCACTTCGGCACCGAAGCTCTTGCCAATCCAGTTCTTCTGCATGTCCTTCACGCCCTGCGGCCAGTCGAGCTTGTCGAGGCCCTTCAGCAGGCGGTCGCCATACAGAGGAATGCGCATGAGCCACTGCTTGAGGTTACGGCGTTCCACTTCCTTGGTGCCGCACTTTTCGTGGCTGCCGTCGTTCAAGACTTCTTCGTTCGCGCACACAATCTTGCAGTGCTTGCACCACCACACCTGAGCGTCGGCGTAGTAAGCGAGGCGCTTGGAATCCTTGTACTTGCGGACTTCTTCCTTGCCCTTTGCTTCGACATCGGCAGGAATCGGGAGTTCTTCGATGGGGCGGCCTTTCTGCTGTTCTTCATCGAACCAGGTGCCGTAAAGGCGCTTGAAAATCCACTGCGTCCACTTGTAATACTTCGGGTCGGTGGTGTTGACTTCCTTGTTCCAGTCGTAGCTCAAGCCAAGGCGCTTGATCTGGCGGCGGAAATTGTCGCAGTTCTTCTTGGTCGTGATGGCCGGGTGCGTACCGGTCTGGATGGCGTACTGTTCAGCGGGGAGGCCGAAAGCGTCCCAACCCATCGGGTGCAACACGTTGAAACCGCGGCTGCGCTTGTAGCGGCAGATGATATCGGTAGCGGTGTAACCTTCGGGGTGGCCCACATGGAGGCCTGCGCCACTCGGGTACGGGAACATGTCCAGGCAGTAATACTTGGGCTTGGACTTATCGGTGCCCGTCTTGAAAGTCTGATGTTCTTCCCAGTAGGCTTGCCACTTGGTTTCGATCTCTTGCGGATTATACTTAGCCATTATTTTATACCTCAATAGATTCTGCTAGGTATGAGGTTTGAGGTCGCCGAGCCCATACCTCATAGCTCTATATTTTTCGGGCATAAATTTAGAAAAAGCCCGGGAGAGCGGCTTGCAATCCCGGGGCTAGTCATCCACAAAAATGCGCATTTATAAAGCTAATCCGCCGTTGTCTTCTTTTCGTAGCGATTCCAAAGGCGTTCAACTAGAACCGTCTCGCCAGAAATGCACTGGTAGATTTTTTCGGGTTCATCAAAAGAATACCCATTAGCCCTCCGCTTCATTCCTTCGGTCTCCGTACAACACCACGTGGAGCCTCCGCAGGGTAAACTATCCAGGTCAATATCATCGGCATGTATGTCTTCGATTGTTTCCCGCGACCATTTGCCATCCCCACGGTATCGATAGTGATTCGGGGAGAAGCAGTAATCGTAGACATTCGGATAATCAAAACCCAAGGTTTTATTATGTTCACAATATTCAAGCAGCCCACTAGCGCGGTCGCCTACCTTGGCGTCTTTGGGCAAATCAAGCATATCGTATTCCTCGTCGGTCAAGCCTTCTTTCCGTGAATCCGTATATTGCCGCGGTACAAACTTTGTCGGCAACCATGAGTTAACGTCGCAGTAATAGTATTCCTCGCCTTTTTTAGCATACCGACGGCGCCAATAGTTACCATCGTTCTCCGTACAAAAACCTAATTCGGGGTCAAAGACTGCTGCAGTCCAACGGCCGACATCCGTATCAACGCTATCGTACCGGAAAAAATTTATTTTGCCGAATCTTTCAAAAGAACATGTATCTCCAAAAACATCATTTTCCGTTGCGCAATAATAATTCTCTATACTTAACTCCACCCACTTTCCGCCATTGCACTTATAAAAAAGCGTATCATTGGTGAAGACAAGCTTTTCTTTAACCTCTTTGTTTTCGTCATTACATTCTTTTTCTGGACCCGCAGGGCAATCTACATTTTTCCAAGAACCATCACCAGCATACCTGTAGCATTCCCAGGTGTCGGAACCAAACTGGATTCCACGAAAAGAAGTTTGCAGCCGACAAAGATCCCCTTCGTTCACCCCGGTGGTATCACAGGCAACCCATGCCGGACTTTCAACCCAATTCTCTTGTTCACATCTGTAATAGACACGTGCGTTCCCGCCTTTGGGATTGGGACTTCCAGTCGTTAAACTATCGACAATGCCCTCGTTTTCGGCGTTGCATTTCTTGAAATGCAGTACTTGAGCGTATTCTGGTTCAGCGATACGGTCCTCGTCCGAAACGATGATCGCAGTATCAGGGATATCCTTGGCGGGAACGAAGGACCACTTATTGTCCTGGCACTTATAAGTACAACCTGCAGCCTCTTGCCGCAAGATACCGGTCTCTCTGTAGTATACCCCGTCTATTTCCAATGAATCGCCACATACATATGGCAGTCCAGTGCGAGTCACGGAATCGCAATAAGCAGAATCTAGTTTAACAGAATGTGTTTCTGAGAACCCCAGAGCAGGGGCCTCAGGCGCAAACTCCAGAACAGGGGCCGACGATGAATCGTCGCAGGCGGTCAAGGCAAGAGTCAAGCCAAAGGCCAACGCGCAGGCGGCCGTGAACAAGCATTTGTTTTTCGTGAGCAATATTGACATGACAACCTCCATGCACAGAAGCACTTAAAAAATACAATAGGAACACAAAGCAAATCTACTTCTTTTCGGACCGGCCAAAAGTATACCCCACAAGCTCGTCTTTACAAGTGCATTCTGTTTCACTCTCACACTCAACGCTGATTCGCTTGAAGTTCTTTCCAGGCTCTCGCGATTCGAGCAAAGAGATGTATTCCGCGCCTTCCGATTCAGGAGTACATTCAGGTGGATTCTTGTGCTTGTCGCTTTCCAGATCTTCTTCCGTTTCCAACGTCCAGGTGCCATTTTCACGATATCGATAATATTTTTTCGACATGCAGTAATCATACGTCTCGTAATACAATTTATGCGACACGTAAAATCCCATATCCATATCGTTAAAGCAGTTCTCCAACAAGCCGCCGACACGGTCCCCTACCGAAGCCTCTTTCGGCAAGTCCAGCACATCGTATTCCTCGTCGGTCAGGCCCTCTTTACGCGGATCCGTATATTGATGCGGGACAAGACCTGCCTCCAACCACTCGCCCCCATAGCAGTAATAAAATTTTTCGTCTTTCTGAATATACCTCGTTTCCGTATGAACCTGCGGACAGTAGCCAAGCACAGAGTCTACAGTGGATTCTACCCACATATTTCTTGGGTCCTGAGAACTTTCCAGTTGCACATCAATAAACAAATAATGCCGCGTGCTATCTCCCAACTTGACGGAGCATGTATCGCCAATTTTCGGTTTCTCCGGTTTCTCCGCAGTGCAATAATATTCAATTTCATAATCGTTTTCATAATCGCTTTCACTCATCTCGATCCACTTGCCGTCAACGCACTTGTAATAGAACTCAATAACATCTGGAGCTACACCATAAGAATGTTTTTCTTTTCTCCCCTCGTTTTCAGCAGTACATTCCATTGTCCATTGAGCCAAAGAGCTATCAGAATTACTTCGATTACCAAGAACATCAGAAAAGGCCAAAGGCTCCCAAACGCCGTCACCCATATAGAGATACGTATTTTTGCCATAACAAACAGAATGACATCCCATGATGGATTTTCCCGTATTAACGCAAACCGATCTTTTACAAATTGCCCCTACTGACACTCCCGCAGTATCGCACACGAGATTCGAGCCGTCTTCATCAGAATTGTCCACTCCACAAAGACCTTCATAATGGCCATCAAATTCATTCCAAGAGCCTTGTTCGCACCTGTAATATTTTGTGTAACCGTAATCGATCTTTGGGTTCCAAGGTATATGAACGACGGAATCTACCAGCCCCTCATTTTCAGTGTTGCATTTCTTGAATTCAAGCATCTCCCTTTCACCACTAAACCTAAAAGGTTCAATAGCATAAGTTAGCACCATCGCACTATCAGGCGGTTCATCCCCTTTGGAAAGAAGAGACCATTTACTATTTTCACATTTCCAATATCGCGGCATCGAGGAACAAGTTTCCGTGACTTTATAATATGCACCATCAATTTCAAGCGATTCATCACAGGACTCTCCAATTTCAAAATGACGAAGAGACGCTTCACACGAAGTTTCATCATCACGCACCCACTCATTGTTTTTACACGTGTAGAAATCTACAAACATGTGTACATTTTCTTGCCCCGTTGAATCAACAAGGCCTTCGTTCTTGGCATTGCACTTCCGGAAATCGGCGAAGGTTCTCTTTACATCGCAAGCAACACCCAAGCATTTTTCGAAAACTATAGTTTCCTCAGTAGAATCTTTTGCTTCAGAAACTTCCGCTTCAGTAACGCTGATCCATTTGCCATTTTCGCATTTATAGTAAGAATATTCATCATCTTCTGGAGTGAAGACTCTTAGATATCGGCCGTCAACTTGCATGTCATCGCTACAAATCAAATCCTCAACTTTCAAGGGCAACTTTGTTGCAGGAGACGGAGTCTCGGCACCGGAATCATCCAATCGCACCATAGTCTTATCATCGCCATCGCAGGCGGTCAAGGAAAGCGCCAGCAAGAAGGCCAGCGCGCAGGCGGCTTTGAAAAAGCATTTGTTTTTCGTGAGCAATATTGACATAATTGACTTCTTGAGTTACAAGCCACTTTTTTGTGATCGACTATAATTATAGTCCACAAACACCAACTTTCCAGAAGTACATTTGTAAATCTCACCAGGCGGATACGCATCTTCTGAAGTAGGCAATACTTCAACTTCACGGCCCTCGTTTTCTTCTGAGCATTCAAAATCCTCAAACCGAGAATCTTTTTCTATATCGTCTTTCGTTTCCGAGGTCCAAGAGCCATTTTCGCGATACCTATAATAGTTTCGTGGCAAACAGTAATCGTACTTATCACCAACCGAATCCCCAAATTCTAGATATGCATTATACCAACAATCTTCCAATAGCCCACCGGCACGGTCTCCAACCTTGGCATCCTTGGGCAAGTCCAGCACATCGTATTCCTCGTCGGTCAGGCCCTCTTTACGCGGATCCGTATATTGATGCGGGACAAGACCTGCCTCCAACCACTCGCCACCATCACAATAGAAATATTTCTCATCATCTGATTTAGCATAAATCGTTCTATATTCCGGATCAAAAAGGTGCGGACAATAACCAAACTTGGAATCATACGTACTTTCCCGCCATCCATATTGCTCAACAAAGTAATAGTACTCCATCTTGCCATCGTCCGATTCATAGGAACACGTATCCCCATCTGTCGGTTTTTCTTTGGCGCAATTTTCTTCCACAGTACGAGCATCCCCATCAAACCAATCTCCATAAATACATCGATAAGAACGTACTATCGTATCTGATCCAACAATCCATGAATAATCCTTATATTCATTATTGCATTCGCCCAATATATCTTCTGCAGGCTCCCAAATTCCATCACTTGTATATATGTATGCTGTCGCGACCGAGCCCCTTCTGTAATAAATTGTATACAAACATGGTTGCCCAACTTGCACGTCCGTGGTACCACAAGTAAATCCTACATCGTCATTAACCCAGGAACCTTGTTCGCACTTGTAATAGTGTTTGAGTTCGATAGGGCCATCTGGTACAACAATAGAATCGACTATCCCTTCATTTTCAGCGTTGCATTCCTTAAAATCATTCTTTTGGAACATGTCTCTATTATCTGCAGTTGATACATAAACCGCACCAACAGGGATTTCTGTACTAGAAACAGCGTTCCATTCATTATTTTCGCATTTGTAATAAATAATATCAGGCGATGCGCCACATGGTGATGACTCTAAAATCCAATTATTGCTCCCTCTGCTCGCAAAAAAATATCCCTCTAAAGAATCATTGCAAGGTTGCATCGGTTTAATAACGCTAGCACGAAGAGAATCGCAATGGGCCTCATGGGAATCATTCTCGGATGCCGACACATTATCATCGCCATCGCAGGCGGTCAAGGAAAACGCCAACAAGAAGGCCAGCGCGCAGGCGGCCGTGAACAAGCATTTATTTTTCATAGGCAACATTGACATCTCACCTTCCATGCACAAGAGCACTTAAAAAATACAATAAGAACACAAAGCAAGCCTACTTCTTTTGGGACCTAACAAAAATGTAATCAATGATTTCATCTTCACAATCATAATAGGGACCGGATTCAGAAGCCCATGGAGTCACCACCTTCTCGCGTTTGTAAATTGTTCCCGGTTCATCTGAAGTAGGCGGCTTACTCCATTCCATACCTTCTGTTTCTGGAGTACAATCGGGGACATCGAAAGACGGGTCATCTTGTATGTCATCCCATGTTTCCAAAGTCCAGGTACCATCCTCGCGATAACGATAGTAGTTTTGACGCAAACAAAAATATACATCATAATTTTCAGTAATTAGTTTACTATTAAAGCATTTCTCCAACAAGCCGCCGACACGGTCCCCTACCGAAGCCTCTTTCGGCAAGTCCAGCACATCGTATTCCTCGTCGGTCAGGCCCTCTTTACGCGGATCCGTATATTGATGCGGGACAAGACCTGCCTCCAACCACTCGCCCCCATAGCAGTAATAAAATTTTTCGTCTTTCTGAATATACCTCGTTTCCGTATGAACCTGCGGACAGTAGCCAAGCACAGAGTCTACAGTGGATTCTACCCACATATTTCTTGGGTCCTGAGAACTTTCCAGTTGCACATCAATAAACAAATAATGCCGCGTGCTATCTCCCAACTTGACGGAGCATGTATCGCCAATTTTCGGTTTCTCCAGTTTCTCCGCAGTGCAATAATATTCAATTTCATAATCGTTTTCATAATCGTTTTCATAATCGCTTTCACTCATCTCGATCCACTTGCCGTCAACGCACTTGTAATAGAACTCAATAACATCTGGAGCTACACCATAAGAATGTTTTTCTTTTCTCCCCTCGTTTTCAGCAGTACATTCCATTGTCCATTGAGCCAAAGAGCTATCAGAATTACTTCGATTACCAAGAACATCAGAAAAGGCCAAAGGCTCCCAAACGCCGTCACCCATATAGAGATACGTATTTTTGCCATAACAAACAGAATGACATCCCATGATGGATTTTCCCGTATTAACGCAAACCGATCTTTTACAAATTGCCCCTACTGACACTCCCGCAGTATCGCACACGAGATTCGAGTCGTCTTCATCAGAATCGTTCACTGCACAAACATTTTCATAATGGCTATCATATTTAATCCAAGAGCCTTGTTCGCACTTGTAATAATCTGTGTACCCGTTATCGAACTTTGACTCAGCCATATGAACGACGGAATCTACCAGCCCTTCATTTTCAGCGTTGCATTTCTTGAAACGAAGTCTTTGGATTAAATCCCTACTTGATAATGGAAACGGATCATACACAATTCCATCTACACCCCTAGAAATAGACCATTTATTATTCTCACATTTATAATATCTATCACCACAACCTCCATTATAAAAACTACTGTATTTGTAAAACGCCCCATCAATCTCATACGATTCATCACACAATATATTCGGTTCAAAATCACGAAGATATGCATCACATGTAGCATCAATATCATACACCCACATATTGTCTTCGCACGTATAAAAACTTACTTCTCTAGAATCATCTAAATCTACCGTTGAATCAACAAGGCCTTCGTTCTTGGCATTGCACTTCCGGAAATCGGCGAGGTCTCTTTTAATATGGCAATCAACGCCTAAGCATTTACTGAAAACCAAATCTTCCTCAGTAGATTCATATGCTTTATCAACTTCCGCTTCAGTAACGCTGATCCATTTGCCATTTTCGCATTTATAGTAAGAATATTCATCATCTTCTGGAGTGAAGACTCTTAGATATCGGCCGTCAACTTGCATGTCATCGCTACAAATCAAATCCTCAACTTTCAAGGGCAACTTTGTTGCAGGAGACGGAGTCTCGGCACCGGAATCATCCAATCGCACCATAGTCTTATCATCGCCATCGCAGGCGGTCAAGGAAAGCGCCAGCAAGAAGGCCAGCGCGCAAGCGGCCTTGAACAAGCATTTATTTTTCATGGGCAATATTGACATGATAATTTACTCCGCCGATTCCTTGCAATGAGGCAAATCGTAATATTCTTTGACTCTCCATCCAAAATAGGTTTCGTAAACATAAATGGCACTCCCATACCAAGGATACTGTTCAGTAACCTCCGCAGGCGGCGTATAGCAACACCGATTATCGTTTCCATTGTTCGGCTCGCCACAATAGGAATGCACCGCCACCTCATCTGCAAAAAGCGTCTTCCATTCTTTATTCAAGCATAATGAGTAACACGTCTTCGAAGTTTTTGCAGACTTGAGCGTAGAATCAATTTTATTGTTGATGCTTTCAGTACACGCATCGGCCGGAACAGAGCACGAATCTGCAGGATCATAGCTGAATTCTTTACATTCAAGGTCGCTATATACGCCCTGATTCGTCCAGCCATCTTCAGTGTACTTATAAAGGACGCTATAAGATGGGTATGTCACCTTAAAAGTACTATAAATGACATCACAGCATTCATCACCAACCTTTGTTTCTGCCGTGGTACACTTAGCGAGAGTGCCGTTAATCAAATTCCACTCGCTTTTTTCGCACATGTAATATTTCACGCCCTCATCGAGAGTTACCGTTGAATCAACAAGGCCTTCGTTCTTGGCATTGCACTTCTGGAAATCGGCGAAGGTTCTCGTATTGAGGCAGGCAACACCCAAGCATTTATGCAAGATCAAATCATCCGCAACAGGAATTTCCGCATTAGAGACGCTGGCCCATTCGCCATTTTCACACTTGTAGTAAGCTTTTTCAGCCGGTTTTGAAGAGCTGGTGCTGACCATTTCTAGATATCGGCCATCGACTTCCATGCTATCGCTACAAACTAAGTCCCCGGTTTTCAAAGGCGAGTTTGTCAAGGGAGACGGAGTCTCGGCACCGGGACCATCCCCAGATATCGAGATCACCGAAGGTGACGTTCCGTCTTCGTTACAGGCAGTCAGAGAAAGTGTCAGAGCGAAAGTCAACACGCCAGCAATATTGAAAATCCGTTTATTTTTCTCGAACAACATAGACATGATTGACTCCTTCGGGTTATTGGCATCTCTTATATTAAGATAAAAAAAAAGAAAAGCCTTCTAAAACAATTAAACTTGTTTTTGTTGTAAACAATTTCAACAAGCACCGCTTATTGACATATTGGCAACAATATTTTCTTTACACGTATTCTCAGGACACAAAAAAACCGCCAAAAGCGAAATTCCTCTCATAGTTCAAACAAACGAATGTTTCCTCGTCACCCCTTGAACACACACTTTCTTTCGGCAAAAAAAATTCGTCATGAAAGACTTTCTTATAACGCTTTGGCAAGTCGCTCCAAATAGGCGCAGGCCTCAAGGACCTCGGCAATTGCAAACATTTTGGGCCAAAATCTGTCTTTTTTTGAAAATTTGCTCACAAAAGCCTTTATTCCATAGAAATATTCCATAATAGGATATAAAAAAACAGCCCTACACCGCCCTAATAAAAAGAATTAAAACTATTTTTATAATATGTTATCAAAACTTCGCATATTTGCTGTCATCTTTTTGTTGATGTGCGTCACATCATTCGGTCAAAACACTTATGAGACCGATGTTGACTCCGCATGGATTGCCTCCCAGAACGGCGGCAGGACAGAACTGAACGACGGGAACAACGAGCCCAACCCCGACTGTATCGGTGACGGCTGCGGTGTGACCACCTTCGAAACTAGGCAAGGCGACACTCAGCAAAGTGCAGCCGCAAACAACCAAGACGACGAAGAAGAGTGTACTCCGGCCGATTCAGCCAATCCGGACTGCGCCGACGACACGGCCGATTCCACTGCATCCAAGAAATCTGTCACATACAACGAAGACGCCGACGCATTATACGTAAACGAGAACCGTGAAATTTACCGCGCCCGCAAGGAAGGTTTCTACACCTCCATCAATTTGGGATTCCGCCTAGGTGGTGGCGTCAACTTGCTTTTCGGCGAAAAAGCCGACACCTGGAACCCCGGTTATCTCGGCAACTTCGGGCTGTTCGTCAGGATTCCGTTCGGCGCCCAGACATTCAGGATAATGACGGCACTGGATTTCAGCTATCGCCGCTACCTGCACGAAGAAACCACGGAAATCAGCGACAACGAAGCCTATGTCGAGATGTACATGTTCGAAATTCCGTTCATGCTCCGTTACATTGGCGAAGACGACGGATTTTTCTTCGGCGTGGGCGGAGATTTGGGCCTCAAGCTCTCCGGATTTTCCGAATTCCGGCAAGAAACGCAAATCGAAGGGAAAATGCAGAAGGACAAACGCGACAAGACCATCCCCACAAACGGCGTAGAACTGGGTGCGGTAGTTGACTTCGGCTTTATTTTCAACAGCCACTTCGGGTTCGACATCCGCATCGTGCAATATTTTACCAACCTCGTGGACGAAGACAATTTGGCGGAATCCTCACTGTTTGGTTCCGAATTATGGCCTTTTAACGCTTCTTTCGGCATTTTTTACCAATTCTAATTTATTCATGAAACTATCCGCGGGCCCCAAAAGCCCGTTTTTTGCACATTTTTCGTAAAAAACAAATTACCAATATATTTTCTCAACACAAATTTTTGAAGATATTTTTAGGAGAGCGTTGTTTACAATTAATATTGTTATAATTCAAGTATGAAAACGAAAACACTTTCCCTGATTTGTGCTTTTATTTTCGCGTTTTCTGGAGCCGTCTTTGCACAGGACGACGATTCGGATGATTGGATTGGTGGTGATTCCAATAGCCGCAGTAGGCCAGCAGCATCCAGCTCCTACGACGGCGGAGATGACAGCGAATTCGCAAACGACGAAGATTACGCACAGGCTTACGCCCGTTACAAGAACGAGGCGACTTCCAAGGCCGAAATCAACCGTCAGCGTACGGAAGGTTTCGCCCGTGCCATCATGCTCGGCGTGCGCGCCCAGGGCGGTACAAACACGTTCTTCGGGACCAATTCCGACGGATGGGGTTTGGGCTGGCAGGCCGGTGGCGGCCTCATGGTCAAGATGCCCCTGGGAATCAAGGACTTGTTTGTCGTTCCGGAACTCACGTTCAACTTCCGCCAGTACCTTTACAAACAGAGCACGGACTACGGCACGAACGAAGCTTCCATCGACATCATGATGTTCGAAATCCCGATCATCGTGCGCTATGTCCTCGAAGATTACAACGTCTATCTCGGCCTTGGTCTCAACATCGGCCTCAAGCTCACGGGTTCTTCGGAATTCGATATGGGCCTCGACATGGGCAACGACAAGCACTACGAGAACACCATCGCCACGTCCGGTGTCGAAGTCGGCGGTGCGCTTGACTTGGGCTACATGTTCAGCCGCTACGTACACTTCAACATTCGCGTGGTGCAGTGCTTCACGAGCCTTTTGAACCAGACGCTGGTCGCACAGAAGGAATTCATGGACTCTACCTTGCTCACGTTCTACACGACAGCGGGTATAAACATCTTCTTCTAAACGGAAATGGCTGTTAAAGGCTATGTACACTCTTTCATCACCGGGGCCGCATCTGACGGTCCCGGTGTTCGTTTTGCGCTGTTCACTACGGGTTGCCCGTTCCGCTGCCTGTATTGCCACAACCCCGACACTTGGAACCTCCACGACGGCAACGAGACGGATTCGGACCACATCCTGGCCGAAATAGGGAAATACGCCGGGTTCCTGCGCATGGCAGGGGGGCTGACCATCACCGGCGGTGAACCGCTCGTACAGGCTGACTTCGTACACGACATCTTTGAGCGAGCTAAGAACGAGCTGCACTTGCACACGGCGCTTGACACGCAGGGATTCCTTGCCGCGGGCCTACCCGACGAATGGTTCGACAGCGTGGACCTCGTGCTGCTCGACATCAAGGAAATGAACCCCGAGACACACCAGAAACTCACCGGCAAGCCCCTCCAGCCCACACTGGACTTCGCGCAACGGCTCGCCCGCATGGGCAAGCCCGTCTGGCTGCGTTACGTGCTCGTTCCAGGCCTTACCGACAGCGACGAGGACCTGCAGGCCCTGGCAGACTTCATCGAGCCCCTAAAGAACATTGAGCGAGTGGAAGTACTCCCCTTCCACAACATGGCCATCCACAAGTGGGACGACCTCAAAATACCCTATACGCTCCGCGACACGCCGAGCCCGACAACCGAGCAAGTGGAGCACGCCAACAGCATACTTCAACGCCGTCGCTAAGAGTCCCTTACTCCTAGCCATCCCGGCTATAAAAAAAGAGCACGCCCATCGGCATGCTCTTAATTTCATTATGGCAGCGAGGCCACTATTTCTTTTTCTTCTTCGGCCTCTTGTAGCCGAACGACTTGAGCAGTTCGTCCGAAGCATAACGCTTGTGGCCGATTTCCTCATCCGGGAGTTTGCAGCGCAGCTCGGCAACCGACTTGACTTCGGTCTTGAAGATGTACGCGCCCGTACCAAGCAAGCGGCCTTCCTGCGTCACCACGTCGCCATTTAAGTCAGGAGTCAATTCGAAGAACATCTTGATTTCGCCAACATCGTTGACGAATTCCGGATCGTTCAAGTCTTGCTCAAAACGGTATTCGTTCAAGAATGAACCCAGATTGGAATAAACCCAGACATTCACGTGCAGTTTCATCTTGAAGAGGTTGGCCTTCGCGTTGTCGCCCTTGTATTCCTTGCGGAACTCGGCATTACAGTAATTATTGACGTATTCATCAACAGTCACCTTCTCGCGGTCCCAGCCACCACCGACATCGAGCGAAATCAGGCCATCGCGTTCGAGGAGGTCGTCCAAGGTGCAGAGGCCGGAAGCAGGATTGTCGCCGCAACGAGGCGCCACAGCATCAAAGGAGAGCGTCGGACCAAGGTGACCCCCATTGACTCCCGGATAGGGTTCTTCGAGGTCACCCTTCTTCTTGCCGAACGAGCCACCGACAAGCGTCTTCATTTCCTTGTCTTCCTTCGGATTGTACAGGCTCACTGCAAACGACTGGCCATCCTTCGGAGGATTGTCGCCATAGTACTTGGCAACGGAATCCGCATCGATTTTCGTGACCGGTTTTACGACATGCACATTGATGGACTTCGGGTTCTTCATGACAACGAAGACCGTATCCGAAGCCTCGTTACCCGCCTTGTCGCGGTATGTACGTATGATGGCGTTGATGCCCACCTTCAAGCCCTGGATCGTAAGGGTGTCTTGCACTTCGCCATCCACAGTCCACGTGACATTGACTCCGCGCGTGCGCACGATAGCCTTGTTCTCGGGAGAGGTAATCTTGACCACCGGAACAACCTTGTCCACGACGATGAAGATGTTCTTCGTGGCAATGTTGCCGAACTTGTTCTTGTAGGTGTAGCTGACTTGGTAACCGTAGTTGCCTTCTTCGTTCTTGACAATTTCGCCCTTGTCATCTACAGAATAACGGACGCCCACATGCCCGCCGAAGTCGTCGTCGAACTCGTAGGAGTATTCGTAAGAGCCACCGTTATCGTCCTTAATCAGTTCACCGGTAGTGCCGTTCACCTTGTAAGAGACCGTGACATCCTTGCCGCCAATGACCGTCTGGTACTTGACCGTCATCACCACATCGCCGTCTTCGTTCTTGATTTCGCGACCCTTCTTGTCGGTGTTGTAAGAGACCTTCACCTTCTTACCGTCTACCTTCATGTCGAAGGAGACTTCGTATGTCTTGTCGTTAATCAGGTTACGCGTTGTCTCGGCAGATTCGGCGTCATCCATCGTGATGTCCTTCTTCTTGGACACCTTCTTGACATCCGACAAGGACTTGCTGATATTCAACAGGGAATCGAGACGGAGATTCGTATTGAACGTGGAGTCTGTCTCGGTCGCCTTGTCCTTGATATGGATACGCACCTCGTTCAATTCGTGGTTCACGTAGAAGTTCGTATCGTTCTCGTCGACTTGTTCAACAATCGTCACGTTCGAAATGGCAACCGTATCTTCGGCAATCTTCGATATCGTCACCTTCGGGATAGAATTGTCCACAATGACGACAACGGAATCGCAGCCCGGTTTGTCCTTTGTCGGGTCGTCAAAGCAGACCTTGACAATGTAGGTGCTGTCTTTCGGGAACTTCACCGTGGTATCCGGCTGCAGTTTATTGTCGACAGTCCATTCGAAATCGATTTTCCTGGAGTTGGTAAAGATGGTATCGGGTTCAAGCCAGAGGGAATCCTCATCGCTTGCACGGGTAATCTTGACATCGGGCACTTCGACGACGTTCTGCACCTTGATAGTCACGTGCGCCGTATCGAGGCTACCATCGTCGCCTTCCACAACCACAACCAGTTCGTACTTCTTCTTGGTCTCGTAATCTAGCGCTTCAACAAGCTTGATTTCGCCATTTTCCGACACCTTGAATTCCTTGACATTGTTAATGAGAGTTACCTTGACCTTGTCGTTCTCAGGATTATCAATGACAAGCTTGGCAAAAGTCGTATCCGGCTTGGCATCTTCGCGAATGACGAGAGTCGTATCGTCCATCGTCGGAATCTCGCGGATATCATCAATCCAGATTTTCACAATCGCCGTAGAAGAAACTTTCTTCGTGTCGGTCACGAAAACCTTCAAATCGTAGTGGTTCTTGGTTTCGTAATCAAGGTTTGCGCCACTCTTCACGGTAATACGACCAGAAGAAGAAATCTCGAATTCGTTGGAACTTTCCGCAAGCGAGAACACCAACACGGAATCCGGGTCTTCGGCATCGTGAGCCACCACAGTCCCGACTTTGGTCTTTGCCGGAGAGTTCTCGGCCACATGGAATTCGGCAGGCTCAATTACCGGGGCCTCATTCACATCGTCCACGATAATCAGGAACCGGGCCGTATCGGACATGCTGTCCGTATCGGTCACGTAGATTTCCAAAATGTAGCTGGTCGTCGATTCGTAATCAAGCACGCCGCTCTTCTTCACGGTAATGCGGCCGGACGTAGAAACATCGAACTCTTCCGATGTGCCAATGAGCGTATAGGTCAACAGCGAATCGGCGTCTTCTTGGTCCATGCCGATAGCCTTACCGACAAGCGTCTTGGCCACGGCCGTTTCGGCCACGTGGAAGGTGTCGGCCTCGAGAACCGGAGCTTCGGGCACATTCTCGACATTAATCTTCACCTTGCCAATGGAGGTCAATCCCTTAAGGTCGGCCACCTCAACCTGCAACGTGTAAGACTTGGTGCGTTCGTAGTCAATGTTTGCGCCCTTCTTCACGGTGATAATGCCGTCTGTCGAAAGATCGAATTCCTTCGATGTACCCACGAGAGTGAATGTCAACTGCGAAGGCGAGTCTTCGTCGTCGGTAGCCTTAATCTGGCCGACAAACGTGGATTCTGGAGAATTTTCCTTGACCACGAAGGAATCCGGAGCGATGACAGGCGCTTTGTTGACATCGTTCACGGCAATGAGCATCACCTCTTCGGCAACGAGCAACTTGCTCGGCACGCTGTAGTCAACAACCTGTACCGTCAAGGAGTAGTCGTTTGCGCCCGTGTTGCTGTAAGTAAGCACTTCCTTCGTCGTGATTTCGCCCGTCAGGGAATCAATAGCAAACTTGGCCGTATCGCCGTCAATAGCGAAATACTTGTGCATCTTGAACGCCTTGGCCGTATCCAAATCGCCGTCCTTGACGGGGCTTCCGTTCAACACGGAGCCAGCAGGTTCCAGTTCGTCAATATCGAACTTCTGCTGCACAACCGTCGGCTTTTCGTTCACGTCGTTGACATTGATGATGACGAGCATCGTATCGGCAGATTGCGGATCCCTATTGTCGGTCACGCGCACCTTCACCTGGTACACAGCCACCGACTCATAATCGAGCGAATCTTCCGCCACCTTGATTTCACCCGTCAGAGAGTCAATCTTGAAGAACTTCGTGGAATTCTTGGAAACGGGGATGAGCGAGTAGACAAGCGTATCCTTCTTCTTGATCAGGTTGTCCTCGTCCTTGGCATAGACGGAAACAGAACCCACGAGCGTTTCCACCAGAGAATTCTCGTCTACACCGACAGTCACAGAGCTCGAGTCAAAGGTCGGAGGATCGTTCTTGTCGTTGATATGAACCTTGAGAACCGCGGTATCGGCGAGGTCAGGCGGGAAGCCTTTGTTCTTTCCATTATCCGTAGCAACCACATACATATAGTAGACGCTATCCTTTTCGTAATTGAGGACAGAATCCTTGAGAGTGATTTCACCACAGAAATAGCCCTTATCACAAGTGGACGAAGAGGAAATCTTGAAGACGCTCGTAGCACCCGCCGTGGAATCCAGGAGCTTGTAGTCCATCTTTGTCCAGAGGTCTTCATCCGTGACCTTGACCTTACCGACTGATGTTCCGGTCGACGAGTTCTCGTCAATGTAGAGGTCGGCAGTCACGATATTCGGATACTCGTTCACGTCGTTAATCTTGATGGTCACATCGGCCGTATCGCCGGCAATTCCGTCCGTCACAGCGACTTTGAACGTGTAGAGGCTATCGGCTTCGTAATTGAGCTTCGCATTGCTCTTCACGACCACCTTAATTTCCCTGTCGGATACCTTCTGGAATTCAAACGGGACATCAGAACCGGACAGCACCATATCAAATGTCAGTTTATCCTTCAGGTCTTCGTCTTCAGCCTTGATCGTTCCGACAAGCGTTCCCGACTTAGAATTCTCATCGACATCAAAGTTGAAAGGCCTATTTTCGAGGTAGGGAGGATCGTTCTCGTTGGTCACCACGATTTTCAACTTGGTCGTAGCGGAAAGATCCTTCTTGTTATCGTAGAAGTTCTGCTTCGAACCATTGTCCTTCACCGTCACGACAACTTCGAACGTGTGGCCGGCATAGGCCTGACCCAGCATACCCGAAGTTGCCACCAAGACATAGCCCTTGTTACTCGCAGAGGTAATGCTGAACAATCCGGCCGCTTCAACCTTGTTCGAGGCATCCGTCACATCGTAGACCTTGCCAAGTGAATAAGTCAGGACCGTAGCGGGTTTGGCCTTGGTATCTTTATCCTTCGCCTCAAAAATCCAGACCGAATCACCGCCACTGTACTTCTCGTTGATTCGAGCGTTGTATTCACCCTTGTCGAAAGCCGGAGCTTCGTTGATATCCTGGACATGGACCGTCAAGTTCGCCGTATCCTTAGCCGTGCCATCGTTCACAATGACATAGATATTGTAAACCGTGTCCATCGTTTCGTAATTCAATTCCTTATTGGTCTTGACGTAAGCACTGTCCTTACCCGAAACCGGCACAATGTCAAACGGTAACGTCTTGCCATTCTTAGACACCATGCTGAAGGTGAGAGAATGGTTCTTGTCCTGGTCTGTCGCCTTGAACCCAACCAGGAATTCACCGGCGCTCCCATGTTCCTTGACATTCACATCCGCAGCAACCGGGCCAATGACAGGAGGATCGTTCTTGTCGTTAATCTTAATCGTCACGACAGCTGTATCCGACATGTCCGGCGGGAAGCCCGCGTTCTCTCCGTTATCTGTCGCAATCACATACATATAGTAGGTTGCGGTCTTTTCAAAGTCCAGCACGGAATCCTTGAGCTTGATGTCCCCGCAGAAATATCCCTTGTCGCAACTGGACGCCGGAGTAATCGTGAACACGTTGGCAATGTTCTTTGTGGAATCCTTGAGCTCATAACCCATGACCGTCCAAGTATCCACGTCCTTCACCTTGACCGTGCCCACCGTTTTTCCCTTGGGGGAATTTTCATCCACATTGAACGTGTAGTCGGCGATGACGGGCTTTTCGTTCACATCGTTAATCTTGACCACCACATCGGCAGTATCGCTAGCCACACCGTCCGTCACACGCACTTTGAACGAGTAGGAATTTTTCGTCTCGAAATCGAGAGCGCCGTTCACGGACAGCTTGTACTCTCCCTTTTTCACGGTCGCAATAGTGAACGGAATCGAAGAAGTGATAATGCTGAGAGTCATACCGTCTTCTTCATCTTCATCCGTGACCTTGATGCTGCCGAAGCGCGTATTAAGCGGAGTATTTTCATTGACGTTGAACGTGTATTTTTTCTTGTCAAAGACCGGAGGATCATTGACATTCCCAATGTGGACGGCCACCTTGATGTTTCTGGAAAGGTTCTTCTTGTTCACGGAGAAGTTCTGTTCTTTACCGTTATCCGTAACCTTGACCGTCACCTCATAATCGTGGTTCGCATAAGATTGACCCAACATTCCGCTGATGGAAGGATCTACGTTAATTTCTCCAGTCGAAGAATTGACGGTGAACAAGCCCGTTACTGCAGTGGAACCATTCGTCACGTCGTTAACACCCACCAAAGAATACGTAAGCACGGTCTTCGGGGTAGCCTTGGTGTCCTTATCCGCTGCAGTCACCTGGCCAACCAGATCGCCACCCTTGTACTTCTCGTCGATGGAGAATTCATAACTGGACTGTGCAAAAGTCGGAGTTTCGTTCACGTCCAGAATGTTGATTGTGAGCATTGCCGTAGCACTGCCACCATTTCCATCGTCGGCAATAATACGGAGATTGTACACCGTCGGCTGGGTTTCGTAGTTAATGCTCACCACCTTAATATAGGCGCTATCGCTGTCTGTCAGCGCGACGAGCGTAAACGGAAGCGATGTAGCACCATCCGCAGATTCCATACGGAACGTCACATGCTGGCCAGCATCTTCGTCAGTCGCCTTGTACTCGATAAAGATGGAATCCTTCGGGGCATGTTCACGTACAGAAATTGTGGTATCTCCACGCAAAATCACCGGCGGGTCGTTCTGGTTCTCAACATCGACATGCACCACAACCGTATCGGTAAGTTTCTTCGAGCGGTCGCCCGGCACACCGTTGTCGGTCACGATGATTCTCATTTCATATGTCTTTTGCTTTTCGTAATCCAGCGTAGCCGCTTTCACCGTGATAGCACCGTTCTTGGAGTTAATCTGGAACACGCTGGATGGATTCCCGGAAATGTTTTCGAGCTTGTATGTGAGGGTGTTCCCGAGATCTCGGTTCGAATCAACGCTATCCTGGGCTGTAATCGTGCCGACTTTAACCCCGATCGCGGAATTTTCCTTAACCGTCAAATGCAATTTCGAATCCGACGACAATGCGTTTGTAATTTCAGGCTTGTCGTTGACCGGATTCATCGCGATAGTCATCGTGAAAGTATTCTTAGAGGCCTCACCATAATCATCGACAATCTTGTATGTGAATGTCGAATACTTGAATTCTGGATTCGTCCCAGTCGTATCACCAAATTCGTTCAAACCGCTCACGTAGGTCAACTTCCCAGCTTTGATGTCTGCAGAGCTAATGACGCTTCCCCCATCGACAGCCTCAGCTCCATTTTTGAGGGAGCCCTTCGTGGGAGCGTTTACAATCTGGACCTTGTAGTCCGTCATCGGGGTAAGTACCACATTATTGATATTGCTCGTCGCCTTGTAGTAAGCTGGGAACGATTCAATCTTGAAGGGAACGTCCTCATAACCGATGGAATCACCCGCACTACTTACAATCGTGGTAATGATCGTGTCCTTGCCACTAGGTTCGCTGTCATTGTCCTCGATGTAGATTTTGAAGTCTCCAGAACGCGCTCCATTCTCCAAGACACCACCGGTAATGTCCAAAATCCGCAGATAGAAAAACTCCGTATTCTCAGCGAGGATATCGTCCGTAGCAGTTAGGGTAATCGGATTTTCCAAAGATTTACCGTCAGATTTAAAGGTAGCCGACTTAGAGCCGTTATTAGAGCACAATGTGACTCCACTTGTATTGAGGTCGGCCTGTGCTGCAGCCGTAATGACAGAACCCGTCTTCCCCGTCTTTCCCTGATTCGCATTCGCTTTTGAATCAAAGGCAATACAATATTTAATCGTCACCGGGACCGAGGGAGCCTTGTCCAACTGGACATTCAACGTTTCACTCGTTCTTCCCTCATGAAGGCTTCCCGAAGCCAAGGCCGTGGAATTGATTACCGGAGGATCGAATGGCACATAACGGAACTGGTCAGCTTTGAAATCCGAATTGATGTAAATGCTTTTTGCAATCAACTGGCCAGCAAAACTCATGTGCTGCTGGATTCTAATATCCGATGAAGAAATGAGCGTTCCCTGCATAATTCTATTCTCGCCCGCAGGAAAGGACACCCCATTTTTGAAATAAACAAGAAGATCGCCATTATATTTATCATTCGACGCCGCATCAGAAGGACCTACATCCCAGGCGTTGTTTTTCCATTGAGACGCATTCTTCGCATAAATGACTTTAAAAGAAGTCTTACTGGACAATTCTACATTACCCATAATAAAAATACGGGTCGGACGACCGCCTGGGGGCATCGCCACATAAAGGTTTGCTTCATTTCTGAGATACAAAGCAGAAATGTTGACATCATAAACGGTAGAACCTGACGGCACATGAATAGTGATACTATTTGCATTACCATTTCGATCAACTGTTCCAAGCGAAGCGCTATACGTATGAGAACCGACCGTCGGCAAGGAAAGATCAGAATCTACCTGCGGAACGATTGCACAAGAATCAACAGCATTTCCATGATTCAAACTGATATGCGAGCTCATGCTCGTAACACAATATGGTCCATAGAAATAGTTGCTATTGCGACTATTATCTGCGATTGTAAATGTCGCAAAACGGAACGGCCCCGTTATAATCGTATCACTTCCATTTGCATTCGTGAAGTTTCCGGCAAAAAGAAGCGGGCCACCCAAAGAGTGCTGATCGTTTATAAATTGAAGGCCGCCTTTTGGGGAACCCACAAAACCAACCGTATCGGTTATATGGACGTCCGATTCAAAAGTAATTGCCGGTGTATTTGCGCCACTTCCTAAAGCCCACAGTTTGTACTTCATGAGCTTGTCCCACTTGGCAGCATCAGCACCGGAGCTTCCGAACGAGAACGGAGCCACAGGCACACTCGCGGCCATGGCATAAGCAAGCAAACCCGAAATGGATAGTAATATCAAAGCCCGATGCATTTTAGATGCGACTCTGGACATTCTCAGCATACGTTCTCCTGTGTTTCCCAAACATCTCCCCCTTTACCAGGATATAAGGCAACGCAAATATACAAACAAAAGCGGTTCCAAAAAAAGGAACCGCTTCAATTTTAAGGGAAAAAGGCCTCACCTACTAGTAAATGAACAACATTTCGCGATACTTCGGCAGTGGCCAAAGTTCGTCGGGCACAACCTTCTCAAGGCTATCCACCACCTTGCGGAGATCCGCAATGGCCGAAATGATGCCCTCATGTTCACCATCCAGGGCCGATTCTACAGCAGAAACGGCATCCATGAGCTTGCTGCAGCCCTCGCCCAGCGATTTCGCATAGCCGTCCAGACCGGGGAAACCCTGGTTCAGGGCCATCTCGTTCGTCCTGAGCGCACCGGAATAGGCCTCGACCACCTTCGGCAAGATGACGTTCTTGGCAAGGTCGCGGGCAATTTCGCCCTCGATGTGGATGCGCTTGTGGTAATCCTCGACGTTCACCTCGTAGCGGGAACGCATCTCGGCACGGTTCATCACCCCGTACTTCTCGAACAGGGCGATGTTTTCGTCCTTGACGAGCGCCTTGAGGGCTTCCATGGAGGTGCGGATGTTCGGGAGGCCGCGGCGTTCCGCTTCCTTCACCCATTCGTCGGTATAGCCGTTGCCGTTGTAAAGGACGCGCTTGTGTTCCTTCACAATCTTTTGCAGCAGCTTCTGGAGACCCGTGTGGAAGTTCTTCTCGTCGAGCTTTTCAAGTTGTTCGGCAATCATGTCGAAGGCTTCGGCCACAATCGTGTTGAGCACGACGTTCGGCTCGGAACAGCTCTGGCTGGAACCAGGCGCGCGGAATTCGAACTTGTTGCCGGTAAACGCAAACGGCGAGGTACGGTTACGGTCGGTGGCATCGCGCGGGAGCGGCGGCAGCATGTCGGAGCCGAGCTTCATGGCACCGGCTTGCTTGCTGGACTTGGGCACGCCTTGCTCGATTTGGTCGATTACGTCCATCAGCTGGTCGCCCAGGTAGATGGAGATGATGGCCGGAGGAGCCTCGTGCGCACCGAGACGGTGGTCGTTGCCCGCACCAGCACAGGTCATGCGGAGCAAGTCGGCATGGGTATCCACGGCGTAGATGATGGCGCACAGCGTCGTGAGGAACACGGCGTTCTGGTGCGGGTCCTTGCCCGGATTGAGCAGGTTGCCCTTGCCGTAGGAAAGGCTCCAGTTGTTGTGCTTGCCCGAGCCGTTCACACCGGCAAACGGCTTTTCGTGCAGCAGGCACACGAGCCCGTAACGGTCGGCCACGTTGCGGAGCGTTTCCATGATCATCATGTTGTGGTCGCAAGCGAGGTTCACGTCCTCGAAAATCGGGGCAAGTTCGAACTGCGCGGGGGCGACTTCGTTATGGCGGGTCTTGGCCGGGATACCGAGGCGCCACAGTTCCTTTTCTACGTCGTTCATGAAGTTGAGGATGCGGCTCGGGATGCTTCCAAAGTAGTGGTCGTTCATCTGTTGGTGCTTCGCGGGAGTGGCGCCAAAGATGGTGCGGCCGGCCTGGTACAAGTCAGGGCGTTGCAGGTAGAAGCGCTTGTCGATGAGGAAGTATTCCTGTTCGGCGCCGAGCGTGACGGTCGTCTTCTTGGGGCCCGCCTTGAAGCAGGTCATGAGGCGGCGAGTGGACTTGGAAAGCGCCTGGAGGCTACGGAGCAGCGGGGTCTTTTTGTCCAAGGCCTCGCCGGTGTAGCTGCAGAACGCCGTCGGGATGCAAAGCGTGGCTCCGTTGCCGTGGCGCTTGATGAATGCCGGGCTCGTCGGGTCCCAGGCGGTGTAGCCGCGGGCTTCGAACGTAGAGCGAAGGCCGCCGCTCGGGAAGCTGGAGGCGTCGGGCTCACCCACGATGAGGTTCTTGCCGCTGAGCGCCATGATGGCCTTGCAGCCGCTCGGTTCGAGGAAGCTGTCGTGCTTTTCGGCGGTAGAGCCGGTCAGCGGCTGGAACCAATGCGTAAAGTGTGTGGCTCCGCGGTCCATGGCCCACTTCTTCATGGCGTGGGCGACGTCGCCAGCGATGTTCGGGTCGAGAGCGACCCCTTCGTCGATCGTGGCGAGGAGCTTTTCGCAGATATCCTTCGGCAGGTAGCTGCGCATGGTGTCGGCGTTGAAAACGTCTTCACCGTAAAAG
The DNA here is from genome assembly GCF_947305105.1 of uncultured Fibrobacter sp. NCBI lineage: Bacteria > Pseudomonadati > Fibrobacterota > Fibrobacteria > Fibrobacterales > Fibrobacteraceae > Fibrobacter > uncultured Fibrobacter sp. The sequence continues at coordinate 58,866 of NZ_CAMZCS010000011.1, forward strand.
TCGATGTTGACCGGTTCGGCTGGTTTTACCGGCGCCGGAGTGGCTGTAGCAATGTCGTAAATAGCTTTTGTGCGGTTCATGAAAGGAAAAATAGAAACGAAAACAGCTCCGCTGCAGGGAAAAAATCGCACTTTTTCTCCATTTTTCTTTACATTTATGTAAAAAACTAATGAATTTTACACAAATGTAATACATAAGGGCGAAAAGAAGCTATTTTATAGGTATCAATTCTCTCCTAGACAGCTTCCTCCGGCCACGGAGGGGCGCAAACCATTCCGGGCGGGGTCTCTCCGCCCGGAACGGTTTTTCAGAGGAAATAGTGCAAGTTCAGGATATCGAAACCGAAGCTTTGAGCGAAATAGAGCAAGCCCTCCGTCAAAAACGGGCCAAGCCGGAGCTTTTTGCCCAAATCCGCGATATCCTCACCGAAAAGTTCGCAGAAATCGGCCAGGAATACAAATCCATCAACGACAAACTGCGCAACCTTATCGAAGAAAAGCCCGGTGAACTCATCGGCAACTCCCGCGAAATGCGCGAAGTTTCAAAGCGCGTCCGCCACATCGCGAACTCCGAAGCGACCGTCCTCATCCGCGGGAAAACCGGGACAGGCAAGGAGCACGCGGCCCGCAGCATCCACCTGCTTTCCGACCGCAAGGAAAAGCCATTCGTCCTGATGAACTGCGACTCCCTGAACGACGACCCGGGAGCGAACAATTTTGAGAGCGAACTCTTCGGCTACGAGCGCGGGGCCTTCGCCGGAGCGACTAGCAGGCACATCGGCAAAGCGGAACATGCGCGCGAAGGCACCCTCTTCTTGGACGAAATCGGCAAACTCGGGCGGGCGGCACAAGCAAGGCTTCTACAATTCGTCCAGGAGCGCGGTTTCTGCCGCCTAGGCAGCAACATCTACCAGCGCTGCAACGCACGCATCATCGCATCGACCAGCATGAACCTGGAACAGATGCTACAAGAAGGGACCTTCCGCGAAGACCTATACTACCGCCTGAACATTTTCCAAATAAACTTGCCGGACCTCGCCCAGCGCAAGACCGACATATTGCTGCTCGCCGACCATTTTATCGAGAAGATGAACCTCAAGTACGGCAAAGGAATCCTGCGCCTGAGTTCCCCCGCCATCGACATGCTCATGAGCTACCACTGGCCCGGCAACGTGCGAGAACTCGAAAACTGCATCGAGCACGCCTGCCTCGCCACCACCGACACTTGCATCAACGCGCACGACCTGCCGCCGACACTGCAGACGGGCAGCGCAAGCAACACGGCCCTCATCCGTAACGACAAGACTCCCCTCGCAACCATTCTCGACAACTTTGAGCGCGAAATATTGAACGAAGCGCTCAAGCGCAACGACGGCAACCTGAGCGCCGCCGGCCGCGAACTCTCCGTGAGCCCGCGAATGATGCATTACAAGGTAAAACGGCTGGGAATCGCTTAAGATTTTTCCAAGCCTTTTTTTATTATTGTAATATGAACATCCTCGTCTACTTCCTGTTTGCCCTTTCCGGGTTCGCGGGCCTCATTTACGAAGGCTCGTGGGCACGCTACCTCAAACTTTTCCTCGGACATTCGAGCTACGGGCAGGTGCTTACGCTCTGCATCTACATGGGTGGCCTTGCCATCGGTAGCTTTGTCGCAGGCAAACTGGTCGAAAAAATCAAGCGCCCGCTGTTGGGCTATGCCGCCGTGGAACTGGCTATCGGTATCGGCGGTGTGGCGTACCACCCGCTGTACAACTGGCTCACGGGGATTTTCTACGATTCCTCTTTTGTGGCGGGGCTGAGTTCCCGCGGTGCCGAAGTCGTGAAGGTCGTCCTTGCGACAGGCAGTACGCTTCCCATCGCGATTGCAGTCGGCATGACGTTCCCCTTTATCGCAGCCGGGCTCATGCGTAAGAGCGGTGCGGAAGTCTCGCTCCCGATGCTCTACTTTACGAACAGCTTGGGTTCCGCCATCGGCATCTTGTTTACGAGCTACACGCTCATCCCCGTTTTCGGTAACCACGTGACGCTCTGCGTCGCCGCATCCATCAACTTCTTGCTCGCGACAATCTTTGGCGTTATCGGCTTTGGGACATCGCCGGTTCGCGACGAAGACGATGTCGAAGAAACCGCCGAAGAAACCCATGTCGATCCCAAGTTACCGATGCCGCCCAAGAGCACCTGGTTCTGGATTGCAGCCATTACCGGCCTTACCTCCTTTGTCTACGAAATTGTCTGGATCCGTTTGCTCAGCCTGCTCATGGGTTCTTCGAGCCACAGCTTCGACCAGATGCTTTCGGCCTTTATTCTCGGGCTTTCCATCGGCAGTGCGGTCAGTGGCAAACTGTTGAAAAAAGATTCGCTGGTGGTGCTTTCGCTCGCCCAGATTTTCATGGCGTTCTTCGCACTGTGTACGCTCTATTTCCATCAGCCGTTCTGGATGATGATGAACGAGGCGAACCAGATATTCAATTCCACGAATGACGGCTACGTGTGCTGGAGCATCTTCAAGTACGTGCTGTCCCTCCTGTGGATGGTGCCGACGAGTTTCTTTGCCGGCATGACGCTCCCGCTCATTACGATTATCCTCACGCGCGCATTCAAGTCCGAAGCCCCGATTGGCAAGGTCTACGGCTGGAACACGCTCGGTTCCATCATCGGTTCTGCTGGCGGTGGCTTGCTGCTGTTGCCCTTCCTGCAGCTCAAGGGCGCTCTGGTATTTGCCGCCGTTCTCGACTTCGCTATTGGATTTATCCTGTTGGCCATCTACCGCAAACGCTTCCGCCGCAGCCCCATGTTCTACGTGATTGGCGGCGTGATGATTCTCCCCTCGTTCTTCATGGGATTCGACCCCTCGCTTGTCACTTCCGGTGCATTCCGCGCTTACAAGGATTTGCACCCGGACGAAAAGATTATCGTGCGTGACGGCAAGACGGCAACCATCAGCTTCCACGAATCGAACGTCCATTACTACATCAAGACGAACGGCAAGGCCGACGCGAGCATGAGCAAGGACAGGAACCACCCCATCGAAGGCGACGAACTCACGCAGGCGGCAACCGCATTTATGCCAATGGCCGTGATGTCTAAACCTTACGATGCCGCCATGGTGGGCTTTGGCAGCGGCATGGGCGCACATTACCTGCTTTCTGACCCGCTGCTCAAGGACTTCGACTGCGTCGAAATCGAAGAAGAGATGATGAACCTCGCGAAGGGTTTCTACCCGTGGAACTCCCGCGGCTACGATGACCCGCGCACGCATATCTACATCGACGACGCGAACACGTTCTTCCTCACGAACCGCCGCCAGTACGACCTTATCGTGAGCGTGCCCAGCAACCCGTGGGTCAGCGGCGTTGCGAGCCTGTTCAGCCACGAGTTCTACGCCAAGATGCGCCGCTACATGAAGCCGGGCGGACTCTGGGTGCAGTGGATCCAGACATACGAATTCAACGACCAGCTGTTCCTGAACATTCTCAAGGCGCTTGACGTGGTGTTCCCCTACGTGAGCCTGTACAAGGCGCCGGAAGAACCCGACATCATCATTATCGCAAGCGACCAGCCCGTCATCCAGAAGTCCATAGACCGCTTCAAGACAGACCCAGTGCTCGTGAAGGAATTCGAACGCATCCATCGTGACCCCGAATTCTTTGGCGAAAGGAACTTCCTGTTCACCTCGAAGATGGTGTCGTCGTTGCTGGACGGCGTGGAACCCAACAGCACGTTTACCCCGATGGTGGACAACAAGGCGGAGGAGGCCAGGTTCATCCATTCCAATGCACACATCGTGCAGGTGTTCGACTCCTGCGAAATCTGCTGGCCCGAATACCTAGATTCTGCGGACTACGCGCAGCGCCGTCCCGACCGCGTGCAGGCCCTCATGGAAGGCTCGCACGACCCGTTCATCGAACGCGCCTTGCTTGGCTACCTGAATAGCATCGACACGACCGTGCAGGAAGTTTCTCCCGAATGGAAGAAGTTCCGCATGCAGTACATCGAGTGGGTGCGTGGAGTCCCGTTTGAGGCCCGCGACACCAACGAAATCTACGCGAAGGTCCGCGAGCTCGTGAACCTAGGGCGCTTCCCGGCATCGTTCACAGATGAGTTCAACATCACCGAAGTCGCCCGCGTCAAGGACTACGAAACTGCGGCACACCTCGTTGCCGATTTCTATGAAAAGTACGAAGTCAAGGACATGGACGAATTCTTCTTGCGTAACGCCATCCTGATAGCACTCCTCGCAAAAGAACCGGAACTGGCGCACGTGCTCTACAGAGAAGCCATCTACAAGCACGAAAGCTTCTTCCCGGTCGAGAAACTCCTGATATCGAAGGAAATCAAGAAACTCCGCCGAACCATTGCGATGGAAAAGAGGTAGCCGTGAGCAATGAGCGATGAGGTATGAGGTACCAACCTCATACCTACTACCGCTTTGTTCAAAATGAACGTATATTTATTGTATGCGTTTACCGGTAGTCATACTTGCATTGAATGCGTTGGTTTTCGCCCAAGGAACAATCCCTGATGGTAGGGATCCCTCCAAACACGAGCAATGCGAACCTAATTATTATGAATGCCTCAATCCAAAAGGCATGCAACGACTGGTGGATAAACCCACAGATAGTACGGACATGTCTACATTCCCAAGTCTAAAACATACAGTGAACATCTCAGGAATTGTTGATTCTGTTGTCCCTATAGCCACAGATAGCATGTTGGGTGATATTGACCTCAACGCCTGTGTTGAGTATGAAATAAACGGGGAAACACACTGCCATTACAGCATTGTTGGATACCTGAACCCCTCTAGCAACCGACAGGAAGAGGTAAGACACGTCTTTCTACGAAATTTCAAGGCTTACTTCGAAACAGAATCACCCATGACAAAAGCACTGGATTCTTCTTGGATCTATTATCCCCAAAAAATTGAACTTAAAGTCGGAGATTCGCTTTTTATAAAGGGGTATTCGGCACTATTCAACAACGCAAAAAACGAAAACTGCACATATTTTCCTTCAGCCGTAGTTACCGGCGAATACTTCGTCAACCCGACAGAAGATATTTTGGCAACGCCGCGTTCTCACATTTTGAAGGTTGGAAAGCCCAAAATTCACAACCGTGATGCCGGTGGCCGCTGCGTGAACGACAAGAAAAGGAATGTGATTAGGTATTAGGCGCGAGGCTCGAGCCTCACCCCCATCTTACCAATTCACGCCTAGTTCCACATTGTATGGCAACCCGAGAGAAGCGACACCCATCGCCTGACCAGACACCCATGCATTGACTCTGTACGGGCGGTGCCCAAGGTTATGCAACTTGACAAGGTAACGCTTACCCCTGACAAACCCGAACGATTTTTCCATGTACCAACCGGACAATGGATATGTTCCGTTGTCGTATGTCATGGAGCCAGTCATTTCGATGCCGTCCTCCGGAGCGATTCCGAGAGTAACTACAGCCGGAGTCCAATCGTTCGGGAACCCGGTAATTTCAATCCAGAGGTCACCTTCGGGAACGACACGCTTGGACTCGTTCACATGCAACGTTATCGGCGTAGACGAACTGCATCCGTTGTCCTGCGGGCATGCCGGTTCCACTTGATTGACGGGGTTATCCGTCAACTTTCCGGCAAAACGCAAATTGTCTATCCAAAGAGAATCCGCAGAATTCAGCACAATCTGGAAACGGGCATCGTGATGCTGTTCTGAAAGAACTTTCTTCACGCGGAACGGCACCCTGAACTCGTAAGACTTCCAGTTTCCAAAATAGGGATCCAACTGGATCTGCTCGCCAAGTTGGATTCGCTTGTTCGAAGACGGCACGTAGAGCCAGAGCTCCAGCGTACCGATCCAGTACGGATTCTGCGTACTCGCAGGAACGAAAACATCCACGCTCATTCTCTCACCGATAACATCAAAATCCGATGTCGATATGTTGCGGCTCTCGATGATTTTCCACCCAGCAGGAGTGACGAGGCTTGTGTTCCCCTCACTCTTGCGGCTTCCGTCCAAAGTAAGCGTCGTGTGCTGAGAATGCCAGTCCGTGGCGACCTCGAAGCGGCCAACGGAGAATTCTGCAGTTTCCTTTTCCAACAGGAACAGGTCGTAGTTCACGCCGGACGAATTTGTCCCGACAACAGCCACGATATTGCCAGGTTTCGCAAATTCTGCCGAAAGCGGGATGGAGATGTATCCAGAACCGTTGTTTGCCACGTTCACGGAATAAACAGGAATCGAAGAATCAGAGGGTTGATAAACTTCGACCCTGTCAAAAGAGCCCAAATCGTTCGAGGAAAGTCGCAGCGAATAGCTCCGACCCGCAAGAGTGGCCTCGATTTCAAAACGGTCGGTATCCGAGCCGGATTGCAAGAAGGCGTTCACCCGCTTTTCGGGTTTGAGTTTCACGAGGTTGGTATTTGATTCGTCGGTACAACACCCGGTAACGATAAACTGTCCATTACGGACAAATTCAAACGGATTCGGATCTACAATCTCCGTGAACGGAATTGAATCCGGCAGGGTAGTCCCCACGCGGGTCGTGTGCGCGACACCACCGGGACTGGACATCGTGATTTCCCACCGATAGGTCCCATTCTTGCTTATGGGAGGCATGTCTGCATAATAGAGACCATCACCTGCACGGAAATCTCCGCCAAGACCATCGTCGCGCAAAGTGAAGTTCACCACGTTTCCGTCTGGTGACACAAGTTTTCCAATAGCATCAACATCGGCAAGTATCCCCTTCAGGCCCCGGACCGACGCAGTGAAATACTTCTGCACCGGCCACTCAAACAGCCCTTCCGGGAAAAGAGTCGCATTCATGGAATGCTCCTGATACTCACCCGTAGCGATAACCCTGAAATCTACATTAGCGCCGGAAAGGTTATTCTTGACCTTGAACGCAGAATTGGGCAACGACACCAGCGTAGCCGAATCAACTTCGGCGGTGAAGTAGACCGTATTGCCAATTGTATTGGATGTCGGGAAAAACGGGATGGCCGCCCCGCCTTGAGTAAGCAATTCAATCGGGCTACCCGCAGAACCGGAAGACGAACCCGTGGAACTGGAAGACGGAATATCGTAGGACGCATAGACGCGGGCACGCTGGAGGCGCCGAGGAAGATAAACATCACCCGAAGTCTGAGCTGGAGCGACTACGGCTGCCTTTAGTTGGGTGTTCCCTGGCATTGCAGCAAGAACATTCGCAGTTGACGCGATTACCTCATGAGCCAACCCAGACCCTTCCTCGAAATATTCCCCACCCGTCTCCGCAGCCATCGAAGATAGCAACCCTCGGCATGCCTTTGTTCCATAAGCAAACGTATTGATAGAAATATTTTTGGACCTATAGAGATTGACGACCTCCTTTTCGGTATGCGTACTTCTATAGTCAATCCCATCAGAGATTACATACAGAGTTTTTTGACTGGCCGTATCCGAAAAATTGTCAATGGCCGAATACAGCGCATCAAAGAACGCCGTATTGCCCCCAGCCGTGAGCGAATCTATTGCGCTATCAAGCCCCAATAAAGATTGAACCGTAATAAGGGAACGGACCTTGACAACACTGTCATTGAACGCATAGACACCGACAGAAATGTTTGAGTTATTGAACGTCGTATATGCCGGGTCTTCGTTTAGGGATGACTTTATGTAATTTTTCGCAGACAACTTTGCTTTTTCCAATTTGTTTTCAACACCCATGCTGCTGGATATGTCCACGAGCACGATTTTCTCCGTTTCAGGGCGATCCCACCGAATGTTTAGGTACTTGTGGGTCTGCCTTCTGTATATGGACGGATCCTGACCGGCGAGTTCGACCTTCATGTACGGGAGATCATATGTTTTCTCAAGGCCACACGTTTGCTCATGCAGCCAGACCGCATAACCTTCCTGGATTTTGCCCGTGGCAGGGTTATAATTCGTCAAAAATGACTTAGCCCTAAACATGTCCGACGCCGTCGGTTTTCGTTTGGCGAGAGACTTGAACCAGTATCTTTGATTTGGATAGCTCCCACCATAAACGAAATCCTTCTCTGGGTTCATTGTAACCTTATCCCATGCGGAAATTGGCTTGCCATTTTCATCACGACAACACATCCCCTGTGCGGAATAAGGGTCAATATTGAACTCGGTACTGAGATTCGCCCACTGCCACTGGATATCCCTGATTCCATCGGGGGAACAATACCATGATGTCGCCACATCATGACTGTTACCCATTATAGAATGGGCGACAGAACTTCTGTTTGCTCCCGGCAAATCAAGAGCTCTAGCATAACTATTCCTTGCCCAATTCCAACTAGGCAAATCAAGGGTCCATGTCCCAGAACCCCCGTTCTTGATATCTATGTGATTTCCATTTGGATCCTTCAAATTGAACGAGAATTTCCCTATGCTGGTACTATCCCAAATCTGGTCAATTGTCGCATAGTCGTTCACCATTGTCCCGGTACCACGAATCGGTCCGCTGCTCAAGCCTTGAGGAATTATTGATGTATCACCCATGGGGATAAAAACCACAGGTGTTCCCTTATCTTTGAATGGAGAAATCATATCAATATAATGTGTGGGGTATGTAATTTTATTTGTAGGTTTAAGAGACCCATCTGCGTCACGAACTAAATCCCAAATGATAATCCTGTCTGAATCCGGATCTGCCGTAACAACAAACTGAATTGCAGTTTTGGCGTAATCGTCGTCAAGACCATAAAAATGATGAACAGATTCGTGAGCCAAAGTAATTCCGAAATCAAACCGACTCACTTCATTCCCTAAGTGATCTATCCCCTCACTCCAATCATCCGACACAACCATTCTACCGCCATCTTCAACAAATGAGTGGCTATTATGAGGCCATTCATTTTTTTTATTCCATACTATTGTTGTGCTAGAACAGAATCTTTCTCCAGTATAAATGGTAACATTGCCTAAATAATTGCCCCCATTTGAAACTTCGTATAGGCCATCTGCAAAGTACCCAATAACATCCTCATAAAGTAATTCTTGAGTCTTCGTTGGAGTCCGTTCAAGGCAAATCGACAAGTCTATAATTTCCTCTTCAGGATCCCCATTAGAATCATAACTAGCAACTCTTACATGTGTAAAAGCAGAATTTGCTGAAAAAACGATAGAATATGCAAACAAGAATAAAATAATTTTGTTCATAATGTTATGTTATACATTTATTTTGTCTAGAAAATACAAACGTTTGTTTTTTTTTACAATTTTAAAATTGAAATTTCTTGCATGTTTGATCATCTATATTTATATTAGATTCATGCGTTATCTTTGCTTTCTTTGCATATTATTATGGATTTCAGGGGCATCTGCTACTAATTGCAGTTCGTATCCCCATGGAATGCAAAATGTGATAGAAGGCGATACCGTAAGTAAACTTTTAAAGAACACCATAAACATTTCTGGAACCGTTGTTAACCCTGATGTAGATTACATAACTAGTGCAGCATGTTGGATAAGCGCAGGACCTCGTTGTATTGCTTCTGTAACAACGGAAAAATATTCTCGCAAAATGGTATTAGACCACGATACCGTAACCATAAGCTCAAATGCAAGGGTTGCTGCATTGCGTAACTTTAAGATTGATTCCGATGAAATAAACGCAATGTACAATGCGGTAGACTCATCATGGATTATCTACCCTGAAGAGCTCAATCTACAGGAAGGAGATTCGCTTTACATTAAAGATTATTCTGCAATATATTCTTTCTTATTTAGCGAAAGTACACATTGTGACGGCCCCGCCTACATTCATGCCACTGGCGAATACTTCGTCAACCCGACAGAAGATATTTTGGCAACGCCGCGGTCCCGCGTTTTGAAGGTTGAAAAGCCCAAAATTCACAATCGCGATGCCGGTGGCCGTTGCATAAACGACAAGAAAAGGAATGTGATTAGGTATTAGGCTCGAGGCTCGAGCCTCACCCCCACTACCGCTTTGTTCAAAATGAACGTATATTTATTATATGCGTTTACCGGTAGTCATACTTGCATTGAATGCGTTGGTTTTAGCCCAGGGAACATTCCATAACGGCAGGGATCGCGAACGATGCATACCTAGTTACCACGAATGTCTCAACCCAAAAGGTATGCAACGACTAGTGGATGATCCCACGGATAGTACGGACATGTCTACATTCCCGAGTCTAGAGCATACCGTGAACATCTCGGGGATTGTTGATTCAGTCGTCCCAATAGTTATGGATACTGCAAATGGGAAATTCGATATCAACGCCTGCGTTGAATACGAAAAAGATGGAGAAACATTCTGCCATTACAGCATTGTTGGATACCTAGGCCCTTCTAGCAACCAACAGGAAGAGGTAAGACACGTCCTTCTGCGAAATTTCAAGGCTTACTTCGAAACAGAATCGCCCATGACAAAAGCACTGGATTCTTCCTGGATTTATTACCCCAAAAAAATTGAACTTAAAGTTGGAGATTCACTTTATATAAAGGGGTACTCAGCACTATTCAACAACGCAAAATCAAATGCCTCATGTATGTATATACCTTCAGCCGTAGTTGTCGGAGAATACTTCATCAACCCTACAGAAGATATCCTATCAACGCCACGTTCCCGCGTTTTGAGGGTTGAAAAGCCCAAAATTCACAATCGCGATGCCGGTGGCCGCTGCGTAAACGACAAGAAAAGGAATGTGATTAAGTATTAGGCTCGAAGCTCGGGGCTCGGGGCGAGAGGCTAGAAAATAGAGACTACCTTTGACCACTTAGTGCTTTAGCACTTATGTGGGCATGGCCACCTTTAGGTGGGAGGCTAGTGAAAAGAATCACGCACTTCGTGCGTCAATATAAGACGGCGAAGCCGTGATATTTCTCCCTAGCCCCTAGATTCTAACCTCTAGATTCTCTAACGGAGATTGCTTCAGGGCTTCGCCCTTCGCAATGACAACCAAGGCGAATGCCACGCCAAAACGCTTGCGTTTCAGCATGGCAGAACCGACGAGTCATGCGCCTGCGAATGACAACTTTTTTCTCTCGTCTCTCGTCTATCCCTAACCACTTCCTACTGCCTACTGTCTACTCCGCTTTCTTTACTTCCTCCGCTTTCCATGGAGTAAGGCCCACAACATCGTCTACTGGGAGCGAGAACGCGATTCCCTGGCCCATGGTATCAAGCCCAGCCTTCTGATAAAGGGCGTGCAGCACGGCATCTTTAATTTTCGCATCCACCAGAATCATCACGATTTCTTTTTCAGGCTGGATGGCAATCTTGAAAAACGATTCGGCTTCTTTGTTCGCCGTTCCGCGAGCATTCAAAATCGTGCCGCCGCGTGCACCGGCGTCTTTGGCGGCCGCCATCACGACTTCGGAAAACCCGGTGTTGACTATACAAAGGATGACCTCGTGCTTGTTCATACTGAGTCCCTCCGAATCTGCGAACGGTTGTCGCTCAAGAAATTGAAAATGGATTTTCCGATGATACTCGACATGGGAATGGTGTAGGCGATGCCCTTGCCGCCGTGAATCGTATTGAAACGGTCTTCCAAACCGTCCAGCGCATTGCGGAGGCTATCTTCCCCGATGATGCTCAAAATAATGGCGCGGTCGGAATCCGTAAGGCCCATCGCATTCAAAAATTCCTGGGGAGCCGTGCCCTTGCCGAACAGCACCATCTGCACATTCGCTCCAAAAGATTGGATGAAATCTACGTAGAAGTCCGCCTTTGTACGCCCCACGATAGTCACGAGGATTTTCAGCCTGTTCACAGAAACCCGATTGCGTTCGGATTCCTGCCGGCGTCTCCGGTAAGGGACTTTCGCGGCTAGCTTTTCTGAAATCTTCAGTGCACTTTGTTTACCCACCATGGCTGCCTCTACATAAAGTCAATGATCTGCTCGTCGTCGGCATCCTGGATGCGGCGCATCATCATGCGGTTGCGGAGCGCCCTGGAGAATGTCGCCCTGAATCCCAGCACCTGGATGGTTATAAGGGGGGTCATCGCCACCATGGCGACAATCCCGAACGCATAATTCAATACCGAATCGCCCCCGTCGCGCAGCTCGGCGCAGGCGCCAATGGCGAGTGGCAAAATAAAGCTCGAAGTCAAGGGCCCGCTCGCGACTCCACCGGAGTCAAATGCGATAGCCGTATAGAGTTTGGGAACAAAGAACGAAAGCCCAAGCGAAATGAAGTAGCCGGGAATCAGGTAATAAATGATAGGGAACCCGACAATGATGCGAATCATCGAAAGCCCAATCGAAATACCCACACCCACAGAAAGCGCAATCAGCATCGACCGCTTGGTCACAAGTCCGCCCGTAATATCCTCGACCTGCTTGTTGAGCACGTGAACCGCAGGCTCCGCAAGCACCACCACCATGCCAAGGACAAATCCCGCCACCACGAGAGCACGCGGCATGTTGCCTAGCTGCTTGCCCAGTTCAAAACCGATAGGCATGAACCCTACCGCAACTGCCGTCAAAAACACAACGAGGCCAACAAAAGTGTAGACAATGCCAAAGGACATCTGCGCCAGTTTAGTCTTGGAAACCCTGAGAATAGAAATCTGGAGCAGCATAAAGAATATCACAATCAACCCGAGCGCAACCGAAACTTCTTTCACGACACCGAAAATCGTGGGCCCGAAATTTTCCCCCAAAGAGGCTTCGATAGAATACGCCGATTCCGAAAGTTGGTAAGTCAGGTCCCCTTTCGAAAGAATCACAAGCCCCATGAGCGCAATAATCGGGCCAACAGAGCAAAGCGCAATCAAACCGAAACTGTTTTCGTTCGCATTCTTGCCGCCAATAGCGCCAGCCACACCCACGCCGAGCGCCATAATGAAGGGCACCGTGATAGGCCCGGTCGTCACGCCACCAGAATCGAACGCGAGCGGCACAAACATATCCTTGCCAAAGGTCACCATGAGCATGCCGAACATGAACAGCGCAAGGTAGAAGAAGATGATAATAGTCGAGAGGTCCTTCTTGAAGACAATCTTCACGATAGACAACACCAGGAATATCCCGACACCGATACCGATTGTGGCAATCAAAAGCGTCGGTTCCACGGCATTTTTCACCTGTTCCGCAAGCACCGAGAGATCTGGTTCCGCCACCGTAATAAGCACGCCCATCACAAAGCACACCGAAACGAGCAGCATCAACCTACGCGACTTGGCAAGGCCGGAACCCACATGCTCGCCCATCGGGGTCATGGCAAGGTCGGCCCCCAGGTTAAAAAGCCCGATGCCCCCTACCAAAAAAACGGCGCAAATGGCAAAAACAATCAGCTGTTTGGGCGAAAAAGAGACAAGAGGGGTAAACGACACCGCAAGCACAATCAGCGTGACGGGCAAAACCGAGGCAAAAGCCTCTTTCAACTTATCCCAGAAGATTTTGAACATCCAAGGGGAATATAGTAATTTTTATATAATGCAACCGATGCTCTTTGGTATGCATCAAAAGGGTACTATGGACGAAAAAGTGATACTTCAACATCTCAAGGACGGCAGCCGCGAAGCGCTCTCCCTGCTCTGGCAGGGGCACAGTTCGAACGTGCTGAACCTCGCCTTCCGCATGCTGAAGGACCGCGACCAGGCCGAAGACATCCTCATGGACGTGTTCGTGCAGGTGCCCAAGGCAGTTCAAGGTTTCCGGGGGGATTCGGCTCTCGGGACCTGGCTCTACCGCCTCACGGTCAACGCCTGCCTCATGAAGTTGCGCTCACAAAAGCGCCACCGCGAGCTTGAGGATGAAAAGCTGGATACCATTGTCGAAGAAGTTATTGGCAAGGGGGACCTGCAAAACGGGGACATCGACACCGAACTTCTGGAAAAGGGCCTCGCACAGCTGCCGGCAGAAACGCGCAGTATGCTCTGGCTCAAGGATGCCGAGGACCTCGACGTGAAGGACCTCGCCTCGATTTACAAGATGCCCGAGGGCACTGTCAAGGCACGGCTCAGCCGCGCAAGGCATTTAGTGAGGGACTATTTGAAGGAGCGTAAGAATCATGGCTGACAAAATCGACTTCTCGAAGCTCGAAAGGCTTACCCCCAGGGAAGATTCCTGGGCCAAGGTCTGCGCCCGTCTGGACGCAGAATCAAGCGCTGCACCTGCAAAGGGCAAAATCATCAGCATCAAGAGCTGGTACAGTGCCATCCCGATTGCCGCAAGCATCGCCCTCGTTGCCCTCACGGCAATCCTCCCCGCATTTACAGATAACATAAACAACGAAGAAATTCAATCCACCGAATACGTATCTATCAGTGATTCTGCGCCCTCCGAAGTTCTGAGCTGGTATTCCAACTTGGGTAACTCGGCAAGCGACGAGTTCGAAACGCTCGAAGAAACGGTCGGCTTCAGCTATTTAATAAAGGAGTAAAAATATGAAAGGAGCAAAACTCTTCACCGCAAGCCTTGCCGTGCTTGCCTTGGCCCTGGGGTTCTTCCTGGGGAACGTCTGCGGCAAATGCAGCATGTGCTGTAACAAGAGCGAAATGACCTGCTGCAAAAAAATGGAAGGCCCGTGCCCGCGCCATGGCATGATGCCGCCCCCAGGCGGCCCGCACCATCCGGGAGAATTCAAGGAGAACGGCCCCCACGGTGACTTCAAGGGTCATAAATTCAAGCACAAGATGGATCCCGCCGTCATCGACTCCATGCTGGAAGTGACACCGGAACAGAAGACTGCACTTGACGCAAGCCGAGCCAAGGGAGACTCCATCTTCAAGGAACTCCGCAAGAACAAGCACGAAGCTGAAAAGGCCCTAGGACAGGCCCTCGAGAACAACGACCCGAACGCCATAGAAGTCGCAAAGGCACAAGTTCTCGAAGCCGACAAGGCTCTCCTTGAACACCGCATCAACGGAGTTGCCGCCCTTTCGAAAATCCTCTCGAAGGAACAGCTCGACAAGTTCAACCAGTTCCGCAAAGAACAGATGAAACAGTTCAAGGAACTCAAGAAAAACGGACGGCCCGGCCCGCAGGGCAACCCGCCACCTCCACAGCCCTAAAGCAATTTTCCAGCAAGCCTGAATTTACCGGACGCTTACCCGTCCGGTAAAATTATTTTATACGCATCCACCAACTTATCGAAAGGGACTGCACAATTTGCAGGCGATGTCGAAGGGAGCTTGACAGCATCGATTCCGACATCCTTCGCGCAGAATTTCTGGTACAGTTTATAGGCTGTCGCTCCGGTGCAGAAAATGCGCGTCACCTGGGAAAACTTCACCAATTCACCAATTCGGTTGGGGACGGCATCTTCGATGCTCGTGTCGCTCGCCCCCACGATTGTACAGCTTTCCAAAACATCCCACAACGCCACATGATGTTTTTTGAGCATGGCCTTCTTTTGCGGGATTGTGCCGGGAACTGCCTCGCCAAGGACCTGCGCGAGCACCTTCCAAAAACGGTTTTGCGGATGCCCGTAATAAAAACCGACCTCACGGGACTTGGGCGAGGGAATCGAGCCCAACAGCAACACACGGGAATGGCGGTCAAAAACCGCAGGGAACTCGTGCGTAACGAGAGTACGAGCATTTTTTTCGGAGCGTTTCAACGTATCGCCTTAAAAGACCTTGTCAATGGTCTCGACGAATTCTTTGTAGGCGAAAGTGGCCTTCAGGCTGCCGAGTGCACGGGCCAGCCCGCGGAAATGCCACTCGTGCGATGCAGCATCCTTGACACAGAACAAATCCCACACTTTATCGCCTATCGCCTGGTAATCGCGATAGATGGCGCGGATATTGCTCAACTTGTCTGCAAGGGCCACGATTTTCACTTCGTTCGTTGCCAAAGTCAGACGTTCAATCGCTTCTTCCTTGCGCAGCCTCCAACTATCTTCGCGGCTCTTGCCCTCGAATACGATATCGGACTGCGCCTCGACCAGTTCTGCAATGCGCTTGCCAAACTCGCGCTCAACATCCTTGAGCGTCACCGCCGTATCTTCGACAGTGTCGTGCAATGCCGCCGCGGCCAGGAGTTCCTGGTCGTTTGTCATGGTAGCGGCAATCGAGACGGCCTCCATCGGGTGAACGATATACGGGAAGCCCTTCCCCTTGCGTTCAGCCCCTTGGTGCGCCTTCACCGCAAAAACAATCGCCTTGTCAAGAATAGAAGTGTCCATGGTTTAAATGTATAAAAAAAAGTTGGAAGTAGGAAGTAGACAGTAGGCAGTAGGCAGTGGTTAGTGGTTGGTGGTTAGGAGGCTATGGTACTTTAACACTAACCACTTTATAGATATGAATCGAAGCAAAAACCCTTTTGAGCAGTCAGCAATGAGAAGTAAAACTACAGAAACTATACCTCATTCCTCAGAGTGCGAAGCACGACCTCACCGCTCACTGCTCATGGCTCGAGCCTCACACCTCATTGCACATCGCTCACCGCTCTTAAAGCTGTATTATTTCTTTGCTTTTTAGAGTTTTTATCCTTCCTACATCCTACTTCCCCGCTTCTACTTTTTCTAAATTTAGCACCGCAACAAATACCCGCGCTTGCGGAAAGGATTAATCTATGTCGAAACTGACTGATTCTCAGGAATGGAAGGCCCTTGAGGCCCATGCCGAAGTCGCCAAGACCTGGCACATGAAGGAACTCTTCGCGAAGGACCCGGCCCGTGCCGAGAAGTTCAGCCTGGAAGCCTGTGGCCTCTTCCTGGACTACTCCAAGAACATCATCACGGACGAGACCATGGCCAAGCTCCAGGACCTCCTGAAGTTCTCCGGTTTCGAAGACATGCGTGCGAAGTTCTTCGGCGGCGAAAAGATTAACACCACCGAAAAGCGCGCCGTGCTCCACACCGCTCTGCGTTACAAGGGCAGCGACGCCATCTGCGTCGACGGCAAGGACGTGATGCCCGAAGTCCGTGCGGTTCTCAAGCACATGGAAGACTTTACCCACCTCGTCCGCAGCGGCAAGTGGAAGGGCCACACCGGCAAGGCCATCAAGTACGTGGTGAACATCGGTATCGGCGGTTCCGACCTCGGTCCGGTGATGGTCACCGAAGCTTTGAAGCCGTATGCCGACAAGCCGATCGCCGGCGAAACCTCTCCAGAAGTCTACTTCGTTTCTAACATCGACGGCACGCACATGGCCGAGACGCTCAAGAAGGTGAACATCGAAGAAACGCTCTTCATCGTCGCTTCCAAGACGTTCACGACTCTTGAGACCATGACGAACGCCGAAACCGCAAAGGCCGCCGTCCTCAAGGCCTTCAATGGCGACGAGAAGTCCATCGCGAAGCACTTCGTGGCGCTCTCCACCAACACCGAAGCCGTTGCCGCCTTCGGTATCGATACTGCCAACATGTTCGAATTCTGGAACTGGGTCGGCGGCCGCTACTCCCTGTGGTCTGCTATCGGCCTCTCCATCGCGCTCCGCATCGGTTTCGAGAACTACATGAAGCTCCACCAGGGCGCCTACGAAATGGATCAGCACTTCAAGACCGCTCCGGCCGACAAGAACATGCCTGTCATCCTCGCCCTCATCGGCGTGTGGTACAACAACTTCTTCGGCGCTTCCAGCTACGCGATGCTCCCGTACGACCAGTACCTGCACCGCCTGGCCGCCTACTTCCAGCAGGCCGACATGGAATCGAACGGCAAGACTGTCGACCGCGAAAGCAAGCGCGTGAACTACCAGACCGGCCCGATCCTCTGGGGCGAACCGGGTACGAACGGCCAGCACGCCTTCTACCAGCTGATCCACCAGGGCACCAAGATGATTCCTTGCGACTTCATCGCCCCGGCCAACAGCCACAACAAGGTCGGCGACCATCACCAGAAGCTGCTCTCCAACTTCTTTGCCCAGCCCGAAGCCTTGATGAACGGCAAGACGCTCGCCCAGGCCCAGGAAGAACTCCGCAAGGATGGCAAGAGCGAAGAAGAAATCGCATTCCTCGCTCCGCACAAGGTGTTCGAAGGCAACAAGCCGACCAACTCCATCATGATGGACTACGTTTCTCCGGAAACGCTCGGCGCCCTCATCGCCATGTACGAACACAAGATCTTCACCCAGGGCGTTATCTGGAACATCAACAGCTACGACCAGTGGGGTGTTGAACTCGGCAAGCAGCTCGCGAAGAAGATTCTTCCGGAACTGGCCAAGGCCGACGCCGAACTGAGCCACGACAGCTCCACCAACGGGCTCATCAAGTGGTTCAAGGCACATCAGAAGTAAGCAGAGCTTACTTCTGAGCCATGAGGCATGAGGCCGGTCGCTTCGCTCCCTTTGAGGTATGAGTGAAGGAGCCTGGCTTTAGAAAGGGCTGCGACTTTGAGGTCGCGGCCTTTTTTATACAAACTATCAAAGGCAATACATGACCGCGAATGGCCGTATATGACAAGCGGCGTGTCATATAGAAAATTTTTTATAAAAGACATCAACTTTTTTAAATAAATTTCAAATTTTTCATTGCGCCCGAATACAAGGTGCGCGTGGTGGACAAGGAAGCCGTCGAGTATTTTGACAGCTGGAAAAATCCGGTGGTTTGAGAATTAGCTCCGATGATGCCCGGCGCCACTCCGAGTAAAATGGCCAAGAGTTGTTGCAACGAAATTTCTGCGGCCGAAATCAGCGCATCGCTCGAGTTCTTGACAAAAGCTGGATTTTAAAAAAAACAAAAAGACGGTTCTTACAGCCAAACCGAAAAGAATGTTACCGCATCTCGTCAAATGAATCGTTGGATTCCTTGACGCGTACACAAAATATGAAACAAAATTGGATAATCAATTTGACGCCTCAATCGATGCCACAAATGAATTTTTTGACAAATTAGATTCCTTGAAAGCAACGGAATCTGGAGCCCGCTAGAAAGCACACAAAAAATAGTACGCACAATAAAGTGTGCAAGCGAAAACCATTATACTCCGGACGAATATAATGAATTCTTGCAGGAATTAGGCATTGAAGACGAAACGGATTCGGCTGATGGCGGAGCTTCGTATATTGAATTTGTACATCCTGTCAACGAATGGAACGGGCTTAACACTAGTGATTCTGCATTTATTATAACGGGCATGGATCCTAAAATGAACATTCTTGCAATGAACGTCTATTTTAAGAAAAACAAAATGCAACGCGAACCCTATGTGAACTTCGGTTTCTGGCTGGCCGGAGAAGATGGCCATGGAGGGCATGACGTTGCCGACCTCACGAAAAAAGAGGGTATATGTTTAGATTTTGACGTTCAAAATCAAATCGTTTCCATTCAGCTCGACATGGGCGATTCGTTGAACGCGATAGTCAACGGGGATCTGTTTGCAGCAGAATTTTCCATTGATGACTTTAAGGATTTATAGAGCCAAAGATTGAAGGCGTTGACCAGATGGGACTTGCGTTCGGCAGTATCTCTTACATAAAACCTTAATTTGTTAAAGTGGTAATAAGCGCAAGGCCGCAACCTTTGTTGGTTGCGGCCTTTCTGTATTTTTTATTCCTCTTTTACACCCATGAGCCGTATGGCGGCTTTCCATGTTTCGAGATTCTGGAACCCGTCGCGCTGGCCGCCGCCGTAGCGGGCGTGTGCGAACTCTTCCACAAGGGTTTCCCAGCCTTCGAGTTTGCCGTCCTTCACGAGGGTTTCCAAGTTCACGTCGGCTGCGGCAAGGCCCAGTTTTTCTTGGGCGTATTCCTTGCAGGCGCCTTCCAGTTCCAAAAGCCATGCGCGGCTGTCGGCAACGTTCACTCGCTGTTTCAGCACGTCCATACGCTCGCGGAGGGAACGCTCGGCCGCACTTTTCGCCGCCTCTGCGGCCCGTGCCGCCGCGCGACGCCGGGTACGCCACAGGCCGGCCAAAAGCACGCAAACAGCGACTGCCGCGCCCACGGCCAGCGGCAGAGGGTTAAAGGGAGCCTCTACGCGCACGGGCACGGATTCGCTGCGCAAGTCTATCGAGGAGCCCAGTGCCGTAGGGATTTCAAAACGGAGCGCAGGGATATTCAGGTTTCCCGTGTCCTGCACCATCAACTTATAGGTGAACGTAATCGAGGCAATCTCGGCGCCGTCCTTCACGGACCGCGCCGATTCCTGCGACATGCCGAGCTGGGTCAAGCCCTTGGCCGTCGCAGAACTCACGGGAACTACGAGCAGGGAGCTCCCCTGCACGCTCCAGCTCACCGTTACCTGGTAGTCGAACGTGTCGCCCACGGTCAATTCGGGCACGGGGCTTGACGAAACCGAAATGCCCAGCTGCTCCGGCGACGGGAGCACCTGTTCTGGCGTAGAGGAATCTACCTCGGCGCCATTTTCGATCAAAGAATCACTTTCCATATGCCTAGAATATACAAAAAGACCGTCGGAAAACCCCAACGGTCAAAAAACATTGTGTATTATGCACTAAAAACTAGAACGGTTTCACGAACATGCCGTTCAACAGCTGGCTGTACATCACCAAAAGAATGTCGGTGAAGTAACTGGAGGTCGAGTTGGTCAATTGCCTTGCATTGAGTTCCGTTGTACAATTAGACAACCATGTAGCATTACCCGCAATACCCGTCGAGCACCAGGCGCCCAGCCACATTCCAGCAACCACGTTCATTGTCTTGTCGGCACCTAGGCTCAAGTTCCATGAATAGTTTGTACCCAGAGCGGAGCTCTTTACATCTCCAGAAGATTTTTCCACAATAAAGTTATTGAGTTTGTTCAGCACGGTCGCCGCACGGGGATCCTGATACCAATAGTAGTCCCATGCGATACGCCACGGAATGCGAACGCTTTCCTTGTTGAACTGGTAATAAGTATTCGTGGAAGAGCCGTTCGGAGCTTCGACAGCAACGCCAGCAGCATTGCTCCAGTCCGGGAACACACCGGTTCCACCATCCTGCACCTTGGCCATGTAGGTGTACATGGCATCCAGAACGCCATTCCAATCGTGGGAAGGATCAATCAGGGCAAAAAGGCGAAGCGCCACCGGAGAGAAATAACTCAGATTGTATATAATCTGGCCCGAGCCCTTCCCGTTCCACATCGGTGTATTACCCGACATAATGAGTTTGGAAGTCGGCTCGATTTCTTCTTTCCAGAGATCGTTGATAATGGCCAAAGCGTCAGTCTTATAGACTTCAAGATTAGACTTGTAGTACATCAAGATAAGCGCTGTCGCAATATCCAGGTCGGCATCTGTGGCGCTAGCGTCGTCAACAATGTTGTACGTGAAGCTTTCTACAATCCACGGCATAAGGTTAGTGGAACCATTGTATTTCCTGATAGCGCGATTGTAATTCCAGAGACGAAGGAACGTTTCGGTATCGTTGTGGAAATACGAAAGAAGCAAACCGTAGCCAATGCCTTCCGAAACGGTGCAAGCACGATATCTCATTTCGGAGACTGCCGCGTCGTTAACAGAGCACTGCTTTTTATATCCACCGCTTGATTGAGCGGCCCATACCACGCGGCTTGCGGGAAGGTAATCGGCCTTGAAGACTTCACTGAAATCGCCCGCAAGAGACGGATAAGTAGCCATTTCCGTTTCCATAGCTGCGACATGGGCAAGTTTCCAGCTTTCATACAAAAGAACTGGCTTGGTCAAATCGGCCGTTGGTGCGAGAGCCGCATAATTACCCGATGGTGCCGGCGGAGTGATATTCGTCGATGAAGTAGGCAAAGGATCTACGCCAGTGGACATTCCCGGTACAGCGAACGGATCCGCCGAAGAAGTCGGAGACGGCGGCATAACAGGATTGTTATCAGCGTGATCGGATTTTTCGTCACCGCAAGCAACCATCCCTACAAGAGATGCGCAAAGCAGCGAGAACATTATTTTTTTAGCGAACATACGGGACCTCGTTTTCCCTAAAATATACATTTAAAACGTTTTTCCAGACACTTTGTAATGGAAAAACACTCTTAAGCGTGACCCAACGCACCCCGGGTAAAAAACGCCCCTAAAAAGGGACAAAAAAAGGGAGCCGCACCGGCGACTCCCCCTTTCAATCTTTGACAATTACTTCAGGACAATCTTGTTGCTGAAGTCAACAGCCTTGCCAGAAACACGGACCATATAGACACCGGCATCGATGGAGGAGAGGTCGAGCGAAGAAGCGCCCTTGACCATGCCCTTCACGACAACGCGACCCTGGAGGTTGATAACCTCGACGGAAGCGTCAGAAGAAATGCCGGAGAAGGAGAGCGTACGGCCGGAAACCAGAGCCTTCACACCAGCAGAAGCGGCGCGGAAAGACTTGATTGCGCTCGGCGTACAACCACTACCGAGAGGACCAATCTGCATGATGTTGAAGTCACCTTCAGAACCGTCCTTAGCCTGGACCTTGAACTTGAGGGCAACGAGCTGGGTAGCGGCGGTAGGACCATCGATCTTGTCGCCCTTGCCCCAACCAGCCTGAGCAAAGTCTTCCCACGGAATGTCCTTCATGGTACCATCGCTGCTCTTCGGCAGCTTGACAACCGGGTTATCGTATTCGAGAGCCTTGTCGACAGCGTCGCCAAGACCAAGTTCGAGCACCGGAGCCAGCGTGGAAGAATAGGCGATACAGACGCCACCCCAAGCGGAAGCATTACCGGCCGCCGGAGTTCTGTCGGAAGCAGAAGATTCACCGACGATGTTGAAGCCGATACCGACGAACGGATCGTACTTCAAGGCAGCACCGGAAAGAACAATGTGGCCGCAAATACCGTGGCAGTATTCAACGATCGGCTGCAGGGAGTTCGTGTCGTATTCGGTACCCTTCTGGACAGGCCACACGACCTTGGAAAGGCCCTGGTCAGCGGAGTCGTTGTAATCGAACCAATAGCCACCCGTTTCGGTGCTGTTGTCAAGTTCCGTATTAACCTTTTCAGTGTCACCTTCCCACTTAACGAAGCCGAATGCAGCAGTCGAAGCAAGAGCTATTGCTGTTAGAAGTTGTATTTTCTTATTCATAATTCTCTCTCTTTGTTAAAAGTGATAGCCCCGCTATGGGGCCAGTTTTGGCGCTAATATATTCTATTTAAATAAAAAAAGCACTAAAAATCCGTTTTTTTAGCAAATATTTACAATTCTGCCTGATTTTCGGCCATTTTGTAATTTGGAACACTTTTTTTTGTCAAAAAGAAAACGACCCCCACCAACGACAATGTGCGGGAAATCACCTCGTCACAAAAATAACATATTTTATGGGTCTCCACTAGCGCCGAAGCGGGCAAACGAATCTATTTTCATAGCTGGTGGTTACGGGTAAATCGGTTAAAACGTTTACGACCGTAACCATTTTTTTTCTAATATAGGGTATGCGATTGGGCTCAGGTAACGTTATTTTGAAATAGCAAAACAGGAATAAAACTATGAATATAAAAAACGTCCTTCTATGTCTGGCGATGTTTATCACGACGCCCGTTCTTGCGGGTGCGCTAGATGCTTCGCCCAAACGCGTAGGCCCCGTATCTTATTATGGAGCCCTCCATACTAGCGGGAACAAGATCATAGGCGCAAAGAACAACGAGCAGGCAATGCTCCGCGGCATGAGCCTATTCTGGTCCGACGGTACCGGCCAGCCCTACTACAACAAGAACGTTGTCGCCTGGGCCGCAGAAAACCTCAAAATCGACGTTATCCGTTTTGCCCTCGGCATCCAGTACTACGATAGCGACGGAGGCACAAAGAACCCCCTTGCAACGGAAAGTTCCTACAAGGGTTCCCCGGACAGCTACCTGAGCCTGATCGACAACATGGTCGCCGCCGCCATCGAAAGCGACATTTACATTATCATTGACTGGCACAGCCACCGCGCCCATACAGAAACCTCGCTCGCGAAGACATTCTTCGAGACCGTTTCCAAGAAGTACAAGGACGTGCCGAACATCATCTACGAAATCTACAACGAACCGGTCGACGGAAGTGGCGGTAACTGGAGCGCCGTCAAGGGCTACGCCAACACGATTTGCCCTGCCATCCGCGCCAACACGCAGAACCTGATTATTGTCGGGACTCCGACCTGGTCGCAGAATCCGCAACAAGGCGCAAACGACCCTGTGAATTCCACGAACATCGCCTACGTATTGCACTTCTATGCAGCGAGCCATTCCAAGGGAGCCTACAGCGGCAGGATTGACCAGACTCTGAATGCCGGCTACCCGGTGTTCGTCAGCGAATGGGGCACGACCGGGGCCTCCGGAGACGGAAGCCCGAGCGCTGGCGCCACAACCGAATGGACAAACTACATGGACCAGAAGCAAATCCCGAACTGCAACTGGAGCCTGCGCCAGCAGACAAGTTCCATTGACAAGAAGAGCGAGCAGTCCGCCATGTTCGCAGGCGATGCCGTATTGAACAACTTCAATGCCCTGTCCGGCGCAAGCTACACGACCTCTGGAAGCATCGTCAAGGAATACCTCACGAAGAACGGTCGCAACTGGGCCGATTCGCTCGTCAAGGGCAAGAACACAGGCAGCTGCGCATTCAAGAGCGTCTCTGCCAAGCAAACTGAAACGCAGATTACCAACGCACTGAAGTCCGGCTGCACCTACACGTCCAGCAACGAGGCCGTCGTGTCCGTTTCCGGTTCGACACTCGATATCCATGATTACGGCTTTGCCATCCTCACAGGCAACGACGGTTCCGAATCCGTCGTGAGTATCACGCAGGTTGCCGGGCAGTCCATCCCCGGGTTCTCCGACGGAGCGTGCGACTATGTCGGCAACTGCAGCAACACGCAAGGCTCCAGCCAAGGGTTGGACTACGACGAAGACGGCAAAAAGGAATACTTGCTGACCACGAACGACGCAACCATTGAAGGGGCCAAGTTCACCCTCAAATCTCTGAACCCGGAAATCATAAACGTCAAGAGCGCGACCTGCAAAATCGCCTCCTGCTCGGGAACCATGTACAACAACAAGGTGTGGATGTTCGAAATGAACAGCATGGGCGAAGCAAAAATCGTCGCCACAGCTCCTGCCGTAGCCGGCTACAGGGCCATGCAAGACACGATTACCTTCAGGTACACCAAGGCCCGCAACAGGATAACCGCCAAATTCAAGGACGCAACCATCGCTTTGGGTGGAACCGCCGAAAAAGCCGTCCCCGATACATCCTTGATGGGCTCCAAGATTACCTACACCTTTGACGGCGAGCCGACATCGAAATACCTGTCACGTAGCGGAGCCAATTTGGTCGCAGGAGACCAGAATGCAATCGTTACGGTTACGGCAAATGTCGAAGAATCCGAATACTTCTTGCCTCTGGTCGCATCTGTAACGATTACCGTCGGGGATGCCGCCGCCGCGGTCAACCTGGCCGAACACGAGGCATTCTTGAACAAGAACAAGGAAGAAGAAGACGCCATCCGGCCGATCGTAGCAACAAGCCGTGGACTAAACATCTGGTCGACCGGTTCCAAGCTTTCGTTCAGCACCGAGAGGGCCGGGCTTGTCAAACTGGACATCTACGATGCCATCGGCAACCGCGTAAAGAGCCAGTCTAGCCGCTATTCCGTCGGAACCCACTCCATCGGCCTGCAAGACCTGTCTAGCGGATCCTACGTGGCTATCGTGCGCCAAGGAAGCCGTACGGCAAAGCTCCGCTGGAACAAGCAGTAAAGTGAATAAGAAAACTCAAAAAGGAACCTCGCCGGCCGTTGCTGGTGAGGTTTTATTTATGCCAACCATTCATTTCGGGGGCTTAAATTTCGGGCGTTTCAATGAATAAAGAAATCCGTCCTGACAGCAGGACGGATTTCTGTACTCAAACCGATTTGGTTGAACGAACTACTTTTTCTTCGCAGCCTTGTAGTTGACGTTCGGGCGGAGCTGCAGGCCAATGGTCACGAGGAGCGAAACAATCGGTTCGTGATGGTCTTGGTCGAGCTCGTACACGGCCACGCCGCTGAAGCCCTCGTTCTTGACATCTTCGGCAACAGCCTTCACAGAGGGAATCCCCATGAAAACAATCGCTTCGGAAGCGCTGACAGCCAGTTCCGACTTGGATTCTTCGTCAAAAGTGACCTTGTAGTCGGGTTCGTCGAACTTGCCCATCAGTTCGTTGTAGCCGAGGTAACCTTCGTTACCGCTACCGAAGCCCTGGTGGGAAGAACCGTAACCCGTAGCGCCGACAAAGGACTTGCCGTACAGGTAAATCACGGGGAGAAGCTTGTCCTTCTCGATACCCATGTCGCTTACCATGGAAAGCATCTCGTGAATCTTGGTGGCGCCCTGGTTCGGGACGAGTTCAGAAGATTCTTCCGTCATCTGGTCGGGCATGAACACGTCGATGTAGGAAAGCTTGTTCATCGTCTCGGCAGAATAGGCTTCCTGCGCCATGTACGGGTACATGGACGAGGCGACAATCATGCCGGGCATGTCGCTCACCAGCGCATTGACCAGCTTGGAATAGTCTTCGGCATCTTCGGCAGTGATGTTCTGCCAGTCAAGTTCAATACCGTCGCCGCCGTTCGTGGATAGCCAACTCTTGATGTTGGAGACGAACGTCGGAAGGAGTTCCTCGGAAGAGGCGATGGCCTTCAGGTTACCTTCGGCTTCGGCACCCCCGACAGAGACGACCAGTTTCACTCCGTTTTCCTTGGTGAACTTGGCCAAGTCCTTGAAGTTTACAGCATCGTTTTCGTCAACGAAGGCAAGCGAACCGTCTTCGCCCGGCATCAGGGACACATAATGAACATGCGTCACCATGTTGTACCGGATATCCTTCGGATAGAACTGGGAATACTGGCTCCAATACGGGAAGTATCCGACTACCTTGTCGGCGGCAGCCTGTGCCGATACGGCACATCCCAAAGCTAACGCCAAAGCAACTACTTTCAAATTCATATAAATACCTCGCCTACTTAAATTTCACGGGCTACGCCGTCGTCATCGCAGTACAGTTTAGTTGCGGGATAATTGACCGGATTGTAGACCGGGTCAACTGCTTTATGGGATTTTTCCTCCGCACTGCAACGGCGGTAAGCCCATCCGTGGCTACGACCAAATGCAAGGAACTGGCGGGCTGCGGCTTCCAAGTCGGACTCAAAAGCGTTCAACACATCAATATCCTTTGACACTCCATAAAGGTTGTAGGGCAAAATATATACCAGCGACAAAGAATCAAGGCCCGGCGGAGTTATCTTCACATAGACCGAATCTCTGGTGCCCACTTTTTCCGTCTTGGTCAACTTGTTATTGACTTTCGTCGTTACGTTGTCCACCTCGATCTTCGACACCTCGGTTGCTGCCGTATCCAGTTTGCCAAAGATTTCGCAAATCAATCCGGTGGTATCCAGAACAAGGCTATCCACATAGATTAGCTGGGACCCAGTCGTCGCTCCTGCAGAATCCAACGTATCCAAGGTAACACGCACAACCTTGTTGATATCGATAGGCGTTACAATGGTATCCTGTTTTTCGATCCAAACGGAATCCCATTTTTCCTCGGAATATGCAGCATATCTCGGGCTGACAAAGAACCTATGAACAGAAGCCGTATCGCGAACAAAGGCAAGCGAATCTTCGGTCACCTTGGCGGCATAAGCCTCAGCACTCATAGAAGACTTATACACGTCGTTTTCTGCACTGACATAGTTGAGTATTTGCAAGGTCAACAACACTGGATGGAGTTCCAGGTAGACCTTGGCATCAAAATCGCTAGGATAGTTCTCTGCCACAGCCTCAACATCGTTGATTTCCATGGAAGAGCATGCGGTAAGAGCCGCAATTGCAATTGCCGTCAAGCCTTGGTATAATCTTTTCATTTTCAAGACTCCTTAGAAATTAACCGTTACATCGGCGGATGCGACAATCTTGCCCACAGAAAGTTTAGACTGTTGCATGGCACCGTTCACGTCCATAGCTTTATAGGTGATTTCGTTCTTAAGATAGCCACCCTGCAAATCCAGATAGGATGCAGGAGCAATTTTCACACGGATGCCTTCGAGAGTGAGCATTTCCTTGGTATCCATCACATAAGCAAGTCCGTCGGCAATAGCATAACCCGTTTCGCCGAATTCCTTGTTGAACATCTGCACACTTCCCAAGAAGGAAATGGGGCCATACACATCCACCGTGAAGCCGCCCATAATGCGGTCCGCCTTGCGGTTGTAGTTTGCGCTTTCTTCGGAATGGTCGTAAGAGCCCTGAATGAGAATCTTGCGGTCCATCGAAAGGAGCTGGCCGGCATCAAAGCCAAGACCGGCAGCATAGCGGGTGTACTTGTTTTCTTCGATAACGATGCTCGGCGTGCCCGCAGCATCGATGCTTATCTTGGAACTGTGCGGCTGGGTCAACATGTCAAAACGTGCATTGAACGTGAGAATGTCGTTCCAGTTCACGTCAAGAGAAGTCTTGACACCCTTGCGGTCCGGAGTCACATCGCCATACGGCATCGCGAGGCTGACCGTAGGATCGAGGGCGAACATGTCCGAACTGATTTCGCTACGCTTCAAGATACTCGCCGAATAGCCGTTGCGATAGAAATGACCGTCTTTATAGTTGTTGTAAAGGCGAGAATAGAGGTATTCGCTTTCGTCTTTTGCGGAAAGAGCACTGGAAGAGTGCGATGTAATCAAGTTCGTCGCATTCAAGGTCACGGCATTGTAGACATTGAAATAGAGGTTTTCCAAGCTGGAGGAACCGAAATTCGCAACAATCATGCTATCGCCGACGCTCTTGTACAAGGCGTTCGCATTCAGCACGACAGCACCACCGCGATAAGACGGGGTCGCAGCCATCTCGGACCAGAACTTTTCATCCGTCTGCAAATAGCGGACCTTCAAATTGTATTCGACATTGGCAGCTTCTCCACGGATAAAGGGTTCCACGTAGAAGCTCTTGCCATCATCGTCAGCGTACTTTTCAGAGAAGATAAAATTGGAATCCTGATCCAGAGGCTTGTAGTAGACAAAGGAGTCTGCCGGAACCTTGGGATCCTGACCGGACGCCAAAACGTACGTTCTCACCTTCTTCGACGACTGGTAATCGCGATCCATACGCCAGTTTGACATAGCGTATTCGCCATCAAAGCCGAACTCCAACGGCAGCGACGGCATCAAAGGCTTGCTCGCAAAACCTAACTCGGCCGAAATAACTCGATCGAATTCATAGTATGTCGTATCGTATTTATCCAAAGTGTGCGCACGAGTCGTCAGCTTGCGGTCGGCAACATTATAGATGTCGCCACCGAGATGAACGCCCATGAGATCCACTCCAAGACGGGAAGCGAAGAGATAGCGGTCCGAGAAGTCGAAATCAAAGAAGACCTGATCGCTCTTCTTGGAGATGTTGCGCAAGCGAGCGCCAGTAATCTGCATGGCCACATTGTCCACGGCACCAATCTTGCCGCTGTTGTATTCGGCATTCAAGCCGTGCAGCAAGCGCCTGTCCGTCGTATCCAGGTTGCGGCGAGCCAGAGCTTCGACCCTGTGGGACGCAAGGATCTCCGGTTCCTGCAACAGATCGGGTTGCGGAGTGCTAATGGTAAGCGGAGAATATCCGACACGCATATAACCGAGATTGAAGCTCAGATGCTTGTTGAGGATAAGTCCGTCGTACGAGAACCAGTGACCGATAACCGGATTGTTGTTCACATCGTAAGCGCTCTGCCAGTCCTTATGCAAACGCATACGGACGTCGATATGTGTTTCGGCACTCGGATTTGCTCCGAATTTCAAGTCGACATCGGTGAAAGCCTGGTTTTCTTGCGTCGCGGATTCATCGGAGAAATTGTCTGATTCAGCAATGGAAGTTAGCCCCCCAGCCTTCGCCGTACCGTTAACTCTCAGGCCGAGAACGGCATCATTCAAGGAATCCAAAGTTTCGAGCAAAGACTTCTGCTGGGAAACGATGGAATCCTGATTCTCTGCCAGAGCGAAATCGGCCGAGAACATAAAGGAGGAAATCAGCGCGATTGTTTTGATTTTCATATTGAAGTTCATCTTAGTTACCTCCCATTAAAATTCCACATTAATGGAAGCTTCAAAAATCATCTGGGTAAACTCATGAGTAAACGTCGCAGGGTTCGCATCCGCCTCAACATAGTAGTAAGCAGGCATGTTCATAGACTTATCCTTGGATTCCGTATAGGAGTAATTGCCATCTTCTCCCACCTTGTAGGTTCCCAGAGCAGCACCACCTAAGGCCAAGCTATATTTGTTGCTGACCATAATCTGGCCTACATTAACCGCAAGCCAGGCATGTTCTTCCATGGCATAGTCCAAGCCGACCATCCATTGTTTCTGAGTTCCCTTAAGAATCGGGGTCTTCTTCCTGTCGACATTGGGGAAGGAGAGGTTCGCATCAAGCTTCGCCTGCTGGTCGTTGATTTCCGAATTGATCATCTGGAAGCCGGCCGTGAAACCTAAGCGAGGCAAGTACTGCAAGTAGAGCCCGGCATTGATGAAGTCGCTTTTGAATTCCGCAGTCCCTGCGGTTCCAATAATAGCGGGATCGTAATCAACAGAACGTTGGGAATGCTTGTAAGAACCGGAAATTTCAAGCGGGCGCTGGAAACCGGCAGTCTTGAAGATGTCCCACTTGGCACCGCCGCCATATTCCATGTAATTCGCTTCTTTAAAGCCAGACAAAGCCTTGACCTGGTTGAAGGTACTGAACATACCCTGAAGTTCGGCAAGATCCTTCCAATTTGTGGTCAAGACCGTTCGACCACCCATGCGGTTTGCCGTAGCAAGGCCGTTCGGCAAAGAAAGCTGGATGTTCGGGTCTGCAAACTTCTCGAGCAAAGCGAGCTGAGCGTGCGTATAGACGTTCGTCGTCCAGGAGTTCTTGTTGTACGGGGCGATGTTGTAGCTTTCCGTCTGGCCGCCCGCCGTCTTCTTGTCGTCCGTACCCAAGGTCACAGCCACGGGAGCGAATTTCGGGGAGAAGTTGTAGAGAGCGTCGAAGGTGCTGTACAGCGGAGCATTCACGCCGAAGCGCACCTGGTTGGTATCTACGTCGGAATTGAGAATTCTCTGAGCGAAGAAGTTGGAGGACTGGGCCAAGTTGTTGTACCAGTTACTGTCGTTGCGGATAAAGTCAACGGCAAGGACCACGCCAAAACTGTTTTGAACCTTGTAGCCGAGGTTCGCCGTCACAAGGATGGCCTTTCCATTTTCTGTTTCTTCTGCAGTATTGATAGCTCCAGTGGCAAGATCAATGCTCTTGATTTTGTCCACCTTGTCCATCGACATGGCACCTTCACCTACGAAGTCGGCCACCAAAGTCTTGGAACCGATGAGCCCGGCGACATCCGCACCCAAACGGCCACTCACGACGAACGTGTTCTGCGCCGCAGTGTCGAACGGATTGACGTCACCGCGTTCGTAGGGACTTCCGATGTCATATTCCAGGTCCTCATCAGTCCCATGCCTGTAGACATTGTGCGCATAAGTATTCTTGTTGTCAAAGATGTACATCGGCGTTGCGCCAATGTAAAGGTTTTTGTTCAGCGGAAGAAGTTCAAGGTTACCAGCAGCGAGCCACTTGTCCATGTTGGACGCCTGCGTTGCACCGGCAAAGAATCCATTCGGCATGATGTTGCCCTCGGCACCGCTGAAGTCCAGGACGGAAGTGCGGTTCACGCGAGCGAACAGCGCCTCGGCGCGAAATTCACCGGCGGCCTCGCCCAAGTTCGCACGGAACTGGAGGTTCGCACCCTGCAAGTTACGCTGGTTGCCTTCGAGCATCTGTTCCTTCTGCGCCATGTGACGCTTGCGGGCAAACACCGTCGGTTCGTACATGATGTCGATACCCGGCAAGAAGAGTGTCAACGGAGAATACTGCTGGCGGAAGTCACCCACAATCCAGTAGAACGAGTTACCGACGTTCCCTTCGACGTTAATCCAGGCCACGGTCAGCGTTTTTGCAGCCGATGCGAAATATTCCTGCATGCCGCCGCCAAGGCGAAGCATCACGTTGGCGCGGACTTCCTCGTAAGGACGGAAGCCGAAATTAATATCGGCCGTGACGAACTCGTTGCGTTCCTCAGTCGGCATCTTGATTGCATCCGCCTGATTCTGCTTCGTATCGAACGACGAACGCTGAGCTACAGCGCGAATGGCACCGCCGATTTCAAATCCACGCTTGGCATTTGCCGTGTCGGCCTTGCTTTCCAGCAAATCCTTATTTGCATTGACCGGGTTAGCCAAGGCAGCCACCGAAGCGGCAAGAAGAGTGAACAAAGTTCTTTTCATTTTCATATTCATCTTTAGCACCCTCCGTTAGAACCACGCCTTTGTTTCGGCGGAAATGTAATGGGAATGCCAATCGTTTATAGAAACTGTCTCGTCGGAATGGGTCATATACTTGTAACGGACATGCAGACCGACACGGTCGGCGAAGTCCCAGTCGAAGCCGAGGCCCAAAGCCGTTTCCCTGTAGTTGATAGGAGCTTTCTTGTACAAGTAGATATTCACTTGAGATTTGTAAGCGGATTGGTTATCCACAGTACAAGAGGTCGGATCGGCCCAGTAAGCATATCCAGAGCGGAACGTTTCAAGACCAAGGATACCCACCATGTGGAACTTGGTGGTAATGGCGACAGTCGGTTCGAACTGCCCATAGAAGGAACTTATCAACATGTCGAAGCTCTTTTCGTTCACAGCGAGCGGAGCGAAGGAGGTTGACACACCCGAGAGGGCAATCAAAGCAGTCATCATGATATTGCGGTCGGTTCCGAACCAATGGCCGATATCGTAACCGCCCATGAACGAGAAGTAGGAATCCCACTTGGCATGCATAGGAACTTGCCCATCCAGAATCTGTTCGGCATTCTCGTAGGCAACGAAGGATTCCCAAAGTTCCCAGGTTCCACCGTACAAGCCACCACGCTGGCGGTACTGCTTGAGACCATCGTCGGAATTCATCTGGACACCGGCGCGATTGATATAACCGGCACCGTTGAAGTTACCGGAGTCGGCGACAAACAACGGCTTGTGCTTCGTCCAGGAGTTCGAGCTTTCCCACATGTTGCGGCCGTTCAAACGGTAGTTGAACACGATCACGTCTTGGCCGGCTTCGATCTGGCGATGCTGGCCGTACTGCAAGTCAAAGTAGCCGCGATTGAACGTCGGTTCCAACTTGAGGTTGATACCTGCCAAATTGGGAGAATAGCGGAGAGAGCCTCCATTCAGGTAAGCTTCGTCCTTGCGCCATCCCGGGAAGCGGG
Source organism: uncultured Fibrobacter sp. (assembly GCF_947305105.1). NCBI lineage: Bacteria > Pseudomonadati > Fibrobacterota > Fibrobacteria > Fibrobacterales > Fibrobacteraceae > Fibrobacter > uncultured Fibrobacter sp. The sequence goes on from NZ_CAMZCS010000011.1 coordinate 91,937, forward strand.
ACGGGTTCGTAATAGCGTAGGGCGAATAGAAGTCCTTGCCGAAATAAGCGGCTTCCACAGTAATCGGCCAGCCCTCGATGTGCTTGCTCTGAGCCTTCACGTATACGCCCACCTGAGGTTTCCCCGTCTTTTCAAACGCAGCATTATGGGCATTCGCAGAGTAACCGGAGTTCGGGTCATCCGGTTTATAAGTTCTATTCTGCCCGGAGCGGTAAAACACCGTTGAGTCCGTGACATTCACAGCCACATCAGCCATCATGAAAAGCTTCTGGGAGACGTTTCCCTTGATATCGATAGAAGCGACATGGTTATCGAGAAGCAGCGGGGCACCATAATCAGAAGCAAGCCATTCTCTGCTGAAATCCGGTTCGTAAACCGTTCCTTCGTCATAGATGACGCCCAAATAGTTGAGACCCAAGGTAAGATTGTCTGCAATCTTTTCCTTGGCGATACGACCATGATAGACACTTCCGCGCAAGTCGTAGCTACCGATCATTTCAAGTTCGCCCGGCTGGCCACCGTACATACGCAAACCGTCACGGGTCGCCATGTCGGCATCCATCGGCTGGGACACGAGGAACTGGGCCTTCATGTTCGCGGGCAGCTGGTACACATTGCCGAAGACACCACCGAACGAGCGGTTAGTCCAGAATGCGCGGCCACCTTCCTTAACCGGCTTGAACGACTTTTCCTTGTAATAGGTACTGACAGTCTTTTCGTCTTCGTAGAGTTCGTACTGCCAAGAGAAGCGAGCCATGGTTTCACGTTCCCACATGGTAAGCGGGGAGGCATTCGCCCAAATGACACCGCCCGCCGTGACGTAGGCGCCAAAGACACCGGCACGGATATCCACGCCCACATTGAATTCTTCGTTAAGCGTAGAGGTGTAGTAGTCCGACGAGTGGTCGTAGAGGACGCGTTCGTCGTTAGACGGCGCATTCGTCGGGTTTTTCGCCAAGGTGTTCGTGTACGTACCGGTCATGTCGAACGGGAACGACAGGTTCGTGAACAACGTGATGTAGGAATTCGGCATGGCGACCACGTTCACGTTGAGTGTCGCGTCCACAGCCGTCCTGGCACGGTCATCTCGGACCCAGGGGCTCGGCTCGCTATACTGGAAATTCTTCAAGCGGAAAGCCATGTAACCGGAAACCGCAAGCGGCAGGTCGTCTTTGCCCAGCAACGTGGATTCCATGTTGTTGGACATCGTGTCCAAAGCCGCATGAAGGGAATCGAGCTGCAACTGCGGGGGAAGCGCCCACGCCGCGCCGAGGCAAGAAGCAAGTAAAATACTAGAAACTGGTTTGCGCATAAAATCCTCTTAAATCTCGTTGCGGAACGGATAGTAGGCCGGGCCTTCGTACGGCTTGCCATGCTTCTTGATTACGATATCGTCTATCCAGACCTTGAAGGATTCGTTTTCATCCTTGCGGACTTCGAGACGGAAACCCTTGAACTTGTCCCAGGCGAACGGGAGCATCACTTCGCGCGTGTTCTTGGCATCCCAGTAAACACCGGTATTGCCGAACAGCTTCAGCGGGATACTGAAATGCTTCCACTCTGTGGTGATTTCGCCAAGGCTCTTGGAGCGGAGTTTGACCTGCAAGGATTCGCCACCGCTCTTCACACCATCATCCACCAGCACGAACAGGGCGTTTTCGCCGCCCTTGGCACCCTTGATCCAGAATTCAAGGACGCCTTCTTCGAGGTACGGGGTCAGGTCAACGGAACCGGCGATACAGATAGCCACACCGGAATAGTCGCTAGCGATAAGTTCAATTTCCATGGAAAGAGCGCCTTCCATGGCATACTTGTCCGTGAGAACCGGCTCGGGGTTTTCGCGGGGATACTGGTAAGTGTATCCACCACCGCGTGGAATAGCTTCACGCATAACAACCGTGACAACTTCCTTATCGGGACGGAACGGCTTCGCAGGCTTCATCACGAAGCGGGACTGGTCACGGTCGCGATAATCGCTGAACCCGTAACCTGCAAAAGAAGAAGAGGCTAGGACCAGTGCGGCGAGGGCACCCGTCCAGACGGCTTTTTTCAAATTTCCATTCATATAGGTACAAATCTCCATATTCGGATTGGCTACAATATAGCTTGTTTTTCGGGCATTGGATTTCGCAGGACGAAAAAATATGGCGGATTTACAGAAGCGGAAAGCCCCAAATATTGATTTTTGAGGCCTAAACCATGGTTACTTACGTAAACACTTTATTTTGGGGATTTTACCTCGTAACCATTTTAATTTAAGTATTTTTACAAAGGGCCCTAATGGAGGTTTCACTATGAAAAAAAGTTTACTTTTCCTTTTTGCGATTTCCGCCATCGTAAGCATATCGACGAGCCTTATCGCGTGCGACAGCAGCACACCTCCAGCAGCTGCCGTATCGGACCCTGGCGACAATAACACAGGCCGAAAAGTCGTTCCCGTAGATTATTCCAAAGGTCGCGCCATGAACGCACGCCTAGGCAAAGGTATCAACCTCGGGAACTCTTGGGACGGTGATAACCGCAACTGCTTGGACGACTGCTGGAGCAACCCCATCGAAGACGGGGATTTCAAGATAATCAAGGAAGCCGGATTCAACTCCATCCGTCTGCCCGTACGTTGGCAAAGAAATTCCAATTACGAGACACACACAGTCGACCCGGAAATTCTCGCCGGGGTCAAGGAAGACGTTACGCTAGCCATCAACGAAGGGCTGGTCGTGCTCCTCGATTTCCACCATTACGTAGAGCTCAACTCGTTCGGTGGCGGAGCCCATCGCGGCAAGAGCGATACCATCGCCCTGTTCCAGGCCGAAAAGGAGCATTTTGTGCGCCTCTGGTCACAGATTGCAACGGAATTCAACGCATTCCCCGATTCCATGATTGCGTTCGACATTCTCAACGAACCGACAATTCCCAACAAGGACCTGGTCAACGACGTGCTCCTCAGCGCATACGAAGCGATCCGTGCGGCAGCACCCGGAAAGACCATTATGTTCGAATCTTTCCTCGCTGCAAAATTTGCAGAATTAGCCATACTCAAGCTTCCTGCGGACGGAAATATCATCTATAGCGGTCACTACTACGAGCCCTACACGTTCAGCCACCAGGGTCACGGCTACGACTGCAAGGGAGACGCCGCTTACGCGAACAAAGCGGCAAGCGACTTCATGGGTTTCGCCAAGTTGGGCATGCAACTCTATCCGGACGTGAGCGGGACGGATTTCATCCCGATGAACGTGGGCGAATTCGGAATTGCGGGTCAAACCAACTGGAGTTGCGGTAAAGACGCCCCCAGCGACGAAGCAAAGGCCAGATGGGCAAAAGAAACCGTGGCAGCCGCACAGAAATACAACATGTCTTTCCACTACTGGGGATTCACCTATGTCGGCGGATTCGAGGCGTACGATCGCAAAGGCAAGGCGTGGTATCCGGGATTCCCGAATGCGTTGATACAGTAAATTTTTTACCTAGAGGGATCAGGGACGTATCAACGTCCCGGACCAATAATCATCGAAAAAGGTCTGGAACAATGGTTCTGGGCCTTTTTTCAATTCTTCGACCACCTCGGCAATCGGCCGGCCGCTCCGGTACAGTTCGTGATAAGCCCGCGAAAGGGAATCGATACGGGAAGACGGGAATTCGTTTACATATAAACGAAGCGCGTGGAGGTTCAGGCCGCCCCATTTGGGCGGAATGCCGAAAGCCCTGCTGGCCGGCGGCACATCGCGATCCACCTTGAGCGTCCCGCCCACAAACGCGTAGGCCCCGACCTGGTTGCGTTGCTGCACCCCGGTGACACCGCCAAGCGTCGCGTACTCGCCAATGCGGACATGCCCCCCAAGCTGGCAGCCGTTGGATATGACCGCATGAGTCCCAATTTCGCAGTCGTGTCCCACGTGGGCATACGCCATAATCAGCACGCCATCGGCAATGCGGGTGCAACCACCCCCCTGTACCGTCCCTCGGTTGAGCGTACAATATTCGCGAATAATGCAGTTTTCGCCAATTTCAAGGCGAGTGGGTTCCCCGGCATACTTGAGGTCTTGCGGGGGAGCTCCGAGAACGGCACCGTCGTACACATGGGTGTTGGCGGCAATGGAAACCCCGCCGTACACATGCACGCGGCTCTCGAGAATAACTCCCGGGCCGATTTCGGCACCCTCGTCCACCAGGCACCAGGGCCCGACCGAGGCGGACTCGTGGACTTTCGCTAGGGGGTGGACAAATGCGGACGGGTGAAGCATGTGGTAAAGATAGTAATTAGAGGCGATGAGGTCGCTCGCAAGCTCGCTTTGAGGAGTGAGGTCGCGACCTTCAGTCGCTTTGAGGTGTGAGGTAGATAGTGGTTAGTAAACAGTGGTTGGTGGTTAAGGAAAACTTGTCATTCTATATTAAACTTTAAAGAAAACAGCAGAGCGGGTGGATAAAGGCG
>NZ_CAMZCS010000012.1 GCF_947305105.1 uncultured Fibrobacter sp.
CAATTTCGAGGCCGGTGGTGCCCGATGCTACGGAACGTACGGAGCCATCGGGGAAAGTGAGTTCGATTTGAGACATAAATAATCCTTTTTATGGGCGGTTCTCGCCCGGTTCCCCAGAAATACGACATCTGGCGGTAGGGCCAAATTTAGCTTAAGGCGAGCGTCGCGGCAACCAAGCTTGCTTGGTTTGACATGACCGAGCCGTGCTAAATGCACGCGAAGCGTGCCAAGATAGCTTTTAGACGAAAGACGAAAGAATGGTAGTGAAAAACGACTAAAAAGTGTCATTCTGAGCGAAGTCGATGAATCCAGTCCTGATAATACAAGGGGGAAAGCCTTCCCCTCGCTTCAACCGCCTTCGGCGTTTTCCGCTACCCCTTCGCCTAGGGGCCCGGGGCCCGGCCCCTAAAACCCCTCGCAAGGGAATCCTCCTGATTTACGCTGTTTTAAACGTGAAAACGATTATTTTATGAGTTTTTCCTGTTTAAAAATGTTGAATTTCTTCAAAAATCGCCGTTTCTATAATTTTGATTTATTTAGTATTGAAAATACTACAAAAAATCTTGACTTTAAAAAAAGAATTGCTTATATTTAGAGCATGGACTTTGAAAATGTGTCAAAGAGCGCCCTTGGCTTGTCGAAATCGCATACGGTATTGCTGCGCGATGTTGCCCAGCTTTCGGTGGGGTATCCGTTCCGCAACACCTGCGTTCCGGGAGAATCCGGCACGTTGGCGTGTTTTTTGCGAGATGTGGATTCGGATGGCTCGTTGAATGTGGGCTCGCTGCGGCGTGTAGAGGGCGCCAAGCACAACAGCTCGCACCTTGCGGTGGCGGGCGATATCGTGTTTAGGTCAAGGGGTGGCTCGTTTGTTTCGGCACTTGTGCCCGCCTTGGGCGAGGATTTGCTTGTGGTCGCCCCGATGATTCGCATCCGCGTGAACCGTGAAAAGGTGCTGCCCGAATATCTGGTTTGGTATATGAACGGCGCTAACGGAACCGCTTTTTTCAAGGAATTTGCCAAGGGTTCTGCCATGCCACTCATCAGCAAGACGGTTTTGGAACAGATGCCCATAAAACTGCCTAGTTTACAGGCTCAACAAAACATCGTTGAACTCGTTGAATTAGGCCGTCGTGAACATGAGATTATGGCAGAAATTGTCAAGCAAAAGAACTTAATTTTAGAAACGGAAATTTCAAAATATCTGGAGTCGCTATGAGTGAAGTAAAAAGCGAAAAAATCAAGCAAGATGCCATCAACGCTGCCGCTTGGGCTGCGTGCGATACCTTCCGCGGGGCGGTTGATCCGGCGCAGTACAAGGACTACATTCTGGTGATGCTGTTCCTGAAGTATATGTCGGATGTGTGGCGCGACCATTACGACGCTTATGGCAAACAGTACGGCGGCGACGAGGCGAGAATCCTCCGAAAGCTGGAACGCGAGCGCTTTGTGCTCCCGATGGTGGAAATCAAGAACGAGAAAGGCAAGGTCACCGACAAGTTTGTCGCGGACTATTACAGCCTTTACGAACGTCGCACGGCAGATAATATCGGCGACTTGATTAACATTGTTCTCGACAAGATTGAAACGCAGAACAGGCTCAAGCTCGAAGGTGTTTTCCGCAATATCGACTTCAATTCCGAGCCGAATCTCGGCAAGACAAAGGACCGCAATCGTCGCCTGCGCACGTTACTCGAGGATTTCGCCAAAGATGAGCTGGACATGTCGCCGAGCCGCGTTTCCGAAGACATCATCGGCAATACCTATATGTATCTGTTGGAACGTTTTGGCGCCGAGGCGGGCAAGAAGGCGGGCGAATTTTTTACGCCGTTTGTTGTTACCGAACTCGTGGCGAAACTTGCGGCCCCGAAGGATGGCGACAAGATTTGCGACCCGACGTGCGGCGCGGGCGGCTTGCTTTTGCAGGGCGCAAAGCAGGTGCCGAGCGGCAACTACGCTTTGTTTGGTCAGGAATCGAACGGCAGTACGTGGGCTCTTTGCCGTATGAACATGTTCCTGCATAGCACCGATAGCGCCCGCATTGAATGGGGCGACACGCTCAACAGTCCGATGCTTGTCGAAAAGGACAAGTTGATGAAATTCAATGTTGTGGTGGCTAATCCGCCTTTCAGCCTTGATAAATGGGGCGCAGAAAACGCCGAAAGTGACCCCTACAAGCGTTTTTTCCGTGGAGTTCCGCCCAAGAGCAAGGGCGACTGGGCCTTCATTACGCATATGGTCGAGACGAGCCTTGCGGGCGAAGGCCGTGTTGTTGTCGTGGTGCCTCACGGCGTGCTGTTCCGCGGTTCTTCCGAAGGCAAAATCCGCGAAGCGATGATTCGCGAAAACCTGCTGGATGCGGTAATCGGCCTCCCCGAAAACCTTTTCCCGACCACGAGCATTCCCGTGGCGATTCTGGTATTCGACCGCAGCCGTGAAATCGGCGGCAAGAACGCAAAGCGCAAGGACGTACTGTTCATTGACGCGAGCCGAGAATTCGTGCAGGGCAAAAAACAGAATTCACTCTCCGAAGAAAACATCTCAAAGATTGTGAATACCTACAAGAAGCGCAAGAATGTGGACAAGTACGCCCATGTCGCCTCTTTCGACGAAATTGAAGGCAACGAATTCAACCTGAACATCCCGCGCTATGTGGATACCTTCGAAGAAGAAGCTCCTATCGATGTGGATGCCGTGCAGAAGGATATCGACCGCCTCGAAAAGGAACTTGCCGAAGTCCGCAAGCAAATGGCCCAGAAACTGAAGGAGATAAAGCGGGGGTAAGGCTATTCAATGACACTGGATGAACTCAAAAAACTGATTTCTAAAGACGAGACGAAGAACGTTGAGTTGAAGAAATCTACCGGTGAACTTCGTGAAGGTATGCATACGGCATGTGCCTTCTTGAATTCCGATGGCGGAGTTCTCGTTTTCGGTGTCACACCCTCCTTGAATATTGTCGGGCAGATTGTTTCAGAATCTACCCGCCGCGATATCGCGCAGGCTTTGGCGGGGATCGAACCCGCAGTTACGCCCGTCATTGAATATGTAGATATTCCCGGCAAGCCGAACCTCCAGGTAATCGTGCTGAGGTTCAATCCGTGGGTCTATGGGCAAAAACCATACACATTCCACGGGAAGCCGTATTATAGGTTAGAAAGCGTCACCAAGGCTATGCCCAGGGACATGTTTGATGAACGGATTCGCATTAACATGCCCCACCAGTATTCGTGGGAAATGAGGACTGCCGAAGGATATAGCATAAAGGATCTTAACGCTGGCACGATTCGCGGGGTTGTGCGCCTCGGTGTCGAAGAAAAACGAATACCCGTGGGGTCGCTCAACGAGCCGATTAAAGTAATACTGAAAAAATGGAACCTGTTGGATGGCGACAATGTGAGGAACGCTGCGGTGTTTCTTTTTTCAAAAAGGTTCTCGTTTGAATATTTACTTCGGATGGCCCGCTTCCGGGGGACCGACAAGAACTACTTTATTGATAATCAACAGGCCCACGGCAACTTTTTTGATTTGTTGGATGCGGGCATGGGTTTCTTCTTTAAGCACCTGTCCCTAAGCGGTGAAATCAAGGGACTCAAGAGGGAAGAACACCTCGATGTTCCAGTGGCTGCCTTGCGCGAGGCTCTAATAAATGCCCTTTGCCATAGGGATTACGACATTCACCAGTGCTCTATCGGCATCGCCATTTACGATGACCGCATAGAAATTGAAAGCCCCGGTTTATTGCCACATGAACTGACTCCGAAAACGATCAAACGGTCGCACCAGTCGTTCCCACGAAACGAAGTTCTTGCGAACGTCTTATACCAAACTACATACTTGGAAAAATGGGGCTCGGGTATCAAGCGCATAATGGATGCTTGCAGGGCGGAAAATTCACCCCAACCCTTCTGGAGCGAGCAGACGGGGTATACGGTCGTGACCTTCCCGCTGAACAAGTTAAATGGCAAAATTGTTACCCAAAATGCACCTCAAAATGATAGTCAAAGTGATAGCCAAAATGATAGTCAAAAGCGGGCGTTCCGTATAAAAGAACTTGTTGTTCAAAGCAACAGTGTTTCTGTAAAAACCATAGCAGAAACACTGGAATTAAGCGAAATTACGGTTCGTCGCTATCTGAAGAAAATGGGCTATGTTTGGAAAGGTGCGCCTAAAAAGGGATATTGGTTTGATACCCAAAATGTATCTCAAAATGATACCCAAAGTGATAGTCAAAATGATGCCCTAAATGATACTCAAAACGAAAAGAATGTATCAAGAACCGAAAAGGTTTTGCAGGTTGTTAGCGTGAATTCTATGATATCAAAAGATGCTTTGGCGACTATGTTCGGCGTAACAAAATTGACAATCCTGCGAGACCTCCAAAAGTTAGGCTTTGTATGGGAAGGTGCATCGAAGAATGGGCACTGGGTGCGCGAGAAAGGACGTTTTGTTGACGCCAACAAGACATCGGTTAAGAAAGTTACTAACAGCACGAAAAAGAAAAAAGATACTGAAACGCTAGATTTGTTCGGAGGCGGAGATGGAGAATAGCAACAAGCACATTGAAGAATTCCTGGACTACTACCTGAACAAAGAGCAGTCTCCCGATTATGCTGTGTTGATTACAGGCTGTTGGGGCTCTGGCAAGACATATTTTATTAGGCATTTTTTAGAAAAACAGGGTGCTGTAAGAAAAAATTTTGTCAAGAAAATCAATTGGTTGACGGGCTTTAAAAAATATACGGTTGTTTATGTTAGCCTGTTTGGAGTAAAAACACGTGAAGATATCAATAAAAAAATAGAACGTATTTTTCGCCCAAAGATCAACTCAAAAAAACTTGAGTACTTGCCGGATGCAATTTCATTGGTAAGTAATTTGGCAGGGATTGCTGTAGGAACAATTGTGGCTACGACAGCGACTTTCGCTACAGGCGGTTCCGCCGCTCCTTTAGCTATTCCGACTGGTGTTGCAACGGGAAAGACTGTTGGGGATTCTTTAAAGTTCTTTTCTAGTAGGTTTTTAGAGAATATAAAGGTAAATGAAAAAGAGTATAAGCGCTTGGTCGTAGTTTTTGATGATTTAGAACGCGCGGATATGAAACCATGCGAATTGTTTGGATATTTAAATGAATATATTGAGCATTTGCATGTCCCATGCATTTTACTCGCCGACAAAGATAAGTGGGAAGAAGCTCAATCACAACCGGATGATAAGAAGACTCTGCAAAATTTATCTAGTACACAAGAAAAAGTTATTGGGAAAATTTTTCAAATACAGACTTCTGTAGAGGATGTCATTAACGCTTGGCTGTCTCCTGAATGTGGGTGCTTAGATGTAAATGACGATGTGAAGAAAATTTGGTGGGAAAATCGAGAATGTATTTATGATTTATTTGCCTGTTTTGACAATGCAAAACAAAAATATCTTGAGAAAAAAGACGATTTCTCGTTTAATGATTCTGAACAGAAAAAATTTGATCAAGAACAGATGAAGGAATATGTACAGAAAATGCCGAACCGAAATTATCGGGCATTGAGACAAACTATAAAAGACTTTAATCATCTGTGTGCCTATTTCTGTCCTCAATTAGGAGATCTCATTTTTTCAAAAAAATCAAAAGAAAGAGGCTTTGATAAATATTTTATTCGATATTTCTTTGCAATGCGCTATGGTTGCTGGCTTGGATTGTTTGATCCCAACCAAATAGAAGTATCTCGTTATTTTTTTGTCGGATTGAAATTTGGTGAAAGAGAATATCCTGCTGAAAAAAATTCGCTAACTGCATGGGATTGTTTTTCTAATGTATGTTATAAAATGGATAAGATTGAAAACTTTCCTATGCAAAAATGGCTTGTTGATTCTTTTTTTGATAGGGAGAAAATAGTTGCTGAAATAAATTCGTCAGCTTGGTTTGGCGGAAGAGATGCTTATTTAATTCGCCAATTGTATCATTGGTGGAGTTTGAGCGATAAAGAAGCTCAAGAAGCCTATGTTGCGGTAAAAAACGCACTAAAAAATGGCACTTTGAATGATTCTGCCTCATTGATGGTTGTGTTTGTTGTGCTATACACAATATCTGAAGACTATAGCTCAAATAACAAACAGTCCGTAGTGAAAGAAATGAACGAATATTTGGACAAATATTCGGAAAGTATTGAATTTGGCGAAATTCTTAGTGTTGAAGATATAAAACAAAATTACAGTCCATCAGACGATTGCATTGAAAAGTTAATAGCGTTTAGAGAAAGATTGATAAAGATTTGTAGTGAAAGAGAGAACCCCTTTCAGGAAGAAAAAGAACAATTCTATAGGAACCTGATATCTGATGATGTATATGAATTTGATTCTGCGTGTAGCATAATCCGGAATATATCGTATAAGGTCACAGAATTTCAATGGAGCATGGTTGATGCTGAAAAATTTGTTGAGGGTTTCTCAAAACTTGAGCGATATAAAAAAGGCGAAATTCTCAAAATAATGAGACATCGTTATTTTAATGTGCCTAGTGGCTATGATATGGAAAAAGAAAAAGTATTTTTAGCCAATTTGAAGGACGCTTGTTTAAATCGAATTAATCAAAAAGGCGAAATCCCTTTGCCGAGTACTTTTGCGTTAAAACAGATGGTCAAGAAAGTAGAAGAAATAGAAAATATTCAAGGCTTATTCGAAAAAGAGGAGAAGGGCTAATGATGCTGCCTAATGGATGGAAAAAAGTGAAGCTAGGAGATATTTTGACGGCTGTTGATTATGGCACGGCTGCAAAATCTGATGCTATTGGAAAATACCCTGTCCTTAGAATGGGCAATCTTGAAAATGGCTATTTGGTATGGGATGATCTTGTATATTCCTCATCAGAAGAAGAATACGCTAAATATGAACTGAAAAAGGGCGATATTCTTTTTAATAGAACTAATTCACGAGATAAAGTTGGAAAGACTTCAATTTATCGTGGTGAACGTCCTTCCATTTTTGCGGGTTATTTAATTCGTTTGAAGGTAAATAACGAATGCGATCCCTATTATGTGAATTATTGTATGAATTCAAAGAGATTCGCTGAATTCTGTAAATCAGTAAGAACAGATGCTATTGGACAGTCAAATATTAATGCCCAAGTGTTGCAAACATACGATTTTTCGTTGCCACCGGTTGAAGAACAGAAGAAGATTGCGGCGACGCTTTCGGTCTGGGACTCCGCCATCGAAAAAATGGAAAAGCTCATCGAAGCGAAGGAAAATGAGCTTAACATCGTTTTAAGACAGAACTTACTTGAAAAAGGGATTGCGTTAAAATGGAAAGAAATCCCTTTGACAGAAATATTAAAGAGTGTAACGCCACCATCTAAAATCCATCAAGATTCTTATTTGAATAGTGGTAAATATCCAATAGTTGACCAATCTAAGGATTTAATTGCAGGGTGGACAAATGATGAATCTAGCGTGCTGAAAATAAACAGACCTTTAATAATTTTTGGAGATCACACTTGTGCGTTGAAAATAATGCATATGCCGTTTGCGCAAGGTGCGGACGGAATAAAAATATTATCTGCGAAAGATGGTTATGATCCCACTTATATATATTATGCAATAAAAGCGAATCCTGTTATTCCGGAAGGGTATAAAAGACATTTCTCTGCGTTAATGCTAAAAAGCATTCTTTGTCCTAGTCTTGAAGAGCAAAAGAAACATGCAGTCTATTTTAAATCGCTTGATGAAGAAATTTCTCTTCTCAAACAGCAACTCGAAAACTACAAAAAGCAGAAACAAGGCTTGATGCAAAAACTCCTCACCGGACAATGGCGAGTGAAATAAGGAGAGGAATACTATGGCAAATGAAGATTTAATAAAAAAAATAAAAGATTATATTTCAAAATTCGACAATGAATATAATCAAATAAAAGTTTGGTTAGCTTCTATTTTAGAACCTAATAAAGAAACGATTGTTTCTTGGATGAAAAATTTTAGATCCGATTTTTTGAATCCCGAAAAAGAAATTGATGATTTGGCATTACGTTTAAATCAAATGAATGGTATTCATGATCAAATTTTAGCCATCAATGTTGAAATGGATGAGAAATGTAATTGGTCAAAAAATTATTTGAATTTGCTCTATAATACAATATCCCGATGTTCTTTATCATTTTTGATTCAATATCTTTTCGATGCAAATTTATTAAAAAATGCTTTAAATTATCCAAGGATAAAATATGATATTGTGAATAAAATTCTCCGTTTGCGTGATGAAAGTTTGGGGATTGATTTTAAGGAAAAAGAACATGCTATTAGCTATTTGGATAATTTTTCAATATTTAGATATTTGGACAAAAATTTTGTAATTGTTGGCGCAAATGGTTCTGGGAAAAGTTCATTTTCACGTAGAACAAGACAAGTTTTAGATAGTAGTGTGATAATCATATCTTCGCAAAAAGTCTTTTTATATAGGCCAATAGAAAATCTACCTTTTGGATATAAATGGCGGAACGAATTAAAAAATTATCAAGGAAGAGATAAACTACATAAGGGAGAAGATCGTGACGATCAAATTGTAAACGAACTAACTGTTGTGACAAATGCCCTTTTTGAAGAAGAAAATCAATTTGCTCATGAGTTTTATCATGGAGAATCAACGGAGCGGAAAGAATCAACTCTTGAGCGAGTCGTCGCATTATGGGGAAAAATACTGAAACATCGAAGCTTAAAAACGAAAGATGGATATATTTACGTTCTAACAAAAGATGGAACTGAATATCCATTTATGCAATTAAGCGATGGTGAAAAAGCCGTATTTTATTATATCGCTTATATTTTATCTGCAAAAGAAAACAGCTATATCATTGTTGACGAGCCGGAGAATCATTTGCACTTGGCTTTGATTGCAAAATTATGGGACGAATTAGAAAAAGCAAGACCTGATTGTCAGTTTATATATCTGACGCATAATCTTGAATTTGCCGCATCACGTAATAATGCTGAAAAAATATGGATGAAGCGATTCATCGCTCCTGACAAATGGGAAATGGAAAAATTACCAACGGATAAAAATATACCTGAAATCCTGTATATGGAACTTCTCGGTAGCCGTAAACCGATTTTGTTCTGTGAGGGGACAAAAGCAAGTTTGGATTACAAACTATATACAAGGCTATTCCCGAATTATACGGTTATCCCAGTTGATGGACATATTCAAGTGATAAGTTACACCAAGGCGTTTAATAGTTCCAACGATGTACATCATAATAATGCGATTGGAATAATTGATGGTGATTTTCATAAAGATGAGCAAAAAGAAGCGTGGAAAGAAGATAAAATATATTGCTTGGATGTACAAGAGGTAGAGAATATTTTGTGCGATGAGGATTTGTTGACCGCTGCTGTGGATTTTTTCCATGCAGATGAAGATGCTGTAGCTAAAATAAAAGAACGGTTCTTTATAAATCTAGAGCAGGAAATAGATAATCAATGTGTTGAATTTGCTGAGCAGTCAATAAATAATCAGTTTAAAGAAAATATGTTGAAAAGGAACAAATGTATAGACGAATTAAAGTCCTCTTTAAGGAATCTAAGTGAGCGATTAGATAGAAAAATTGATATCCTTTTTACTGAGCAACAAAAACGTTTGCAAAATATTCTTGTTAAAAAAGACTATGAAGAAGGCGTTAGACGATATAACAATAAGAAGTTAATATCTATTGTTTCCTTATTTATTGAAAAAGAATACACTAAGCGCATATTCAAGTTGTTGGATACTAATACTGATGTTTTAAACATCCTTAGGGATAAGTATTTTGCTGATATTCCGCAGACTCTCTAGAATTTAGTGAAAGGAAATCGTTTATGCAACAACAGCCTGATTATAGAGAGATTCCGACTTCGCAGATTCCGGCGATGCGGTTGTTGGCGAATCTCGGGTTCAAGCCGCTTACGCCCGAAGAGGTGATGCTGGAGCGCAAGGGTAAACTTGCCAATGTGTTGCTCGAAGATATTCTGCTCTCGCAGTTGCGCAAGTTGAATTCGTTTACGCACAAGGGAGTCCGTCGCGACTTTAGCGAAGAGAATTTGCGTAACGCCATCCTGAAGCTCAAGAACATGCAGTACGATGGCTTGGTGCGTACGAATGCAAAGATATATGACCTGTTAACGCTCCCGCAATCCGAAGAAGAATCTGTCGAGGGCGACAAGCGCAGTTACGACATTCGCTATATCGACTGGCAGGAACCGGCGAACAATGTGTTCCATATGGTTGCCGAATTCGATGTGGAGTGTTCGAAATCCAATGCCCGTGTTATCCCTGATATCGTGCTTTTTGTGAACGGAATCCCGTTTGCTGTCATCGAGAACAAGTCGCCCGAAGAAGGAATCAAGCAGGGCATTTCCCAGATGATTCGCAACCAGGGCGATGAATATATTCCGGGGTTGTTTGTTTTTTGCCAAACACTTTTGTCGGTGAGCATGAACGCTGCGACTTATTCCACCGTGGGGACTCCCGAAAAGTTCTGGAACCTTTGGCATGAACTTGAAATCAAGGATAAGGAAATCGAAGCTGCGATTAACAAAAAGGTCTCTGCTGAAGATGAAGATAGGATTTTCTCGGTGCCGAAACTGGCGCCATTCCGCAAGAATAATCCGCAGACAAAGCGCGTGGTGACGGAACAGGACAGGTTGATTTATTGCCTGTGCAAGCCGGAACGCTTGCTCGAAATCGCCTATCGCTTTACCCTGTTCGATGAGGGGATAAAGAAGATTGCCCGCTACCAACAGTTCTTTGTGGTCCATTCGGCGTTAAAACGTATTCGGAATATTGATAACGAAAATAAGCGCAAGGGCGGTCTGGTGTGGCATACGCAGGGGTCGGGCAAGTCACTTTCGATGGTGATGCTTGCTCGCGGAATCGTGCTGGATTCGACATATGATCCCGATTGTAATATCAAGAATCCGCGAGTTGTACTAGTTACCGACCGCAAGGAATTGGATTCGCAAATATGCGACACCTTCAAAAATTGTGGTGCGGAGGTCATCAAGGCTACATCGGGTGAGAATTTGCTCAACCTTATGGCGTCGGACAATTCTGCCGTGATAACGACCGTTATCAACAAGTTTGACAAGGCGCTGAACAAACGCCAATATGTTGAAAAATCAAATAACATCTTTTTGCTAGTGGACGAAGCGCACCGTACGCAATACAAGAGCTTGCATGCGCGTATGAAGCAGATGCTCCCGAATGCCTGCTATATCGGCTTTACGGGCACGCCGCTGATGAAGAAGGAAAAGAACAGTTTCGGCAAGTTCGGCGGGATGCTCAAGCCGAGTTACACTATCCAGCAGGCGAACGAAGATGGCGCCGTGGTGCCTTTGCTTTACGAGGGTCGCCACGCAGAACTCAAGCAAGACAAGGCTGCAATAGACCTTTGGTTTGACCGTTTTACAGCGGGGCTGAATGAGAAGCAGAAGGCCGACCTTAAGAAGAAATATGCACGGGCCGAGATGCTGAACAAGGCAGAACGCGTCGTGTATATGCGTGCGTTTGATATCAGCGAGCATTTCCGTACAAACTGGCAGGGGACTCCGTTCAAGGCACAACTTGTCGCACCGAGCAAGGAAACGGCTATTCTGTACCATGAATTCTTGGATGAAATTGGTTTCGTGAGTTCTGAAGTTGTCATTTCGGGCCCCGATGAGCGCGAAGGCTATTCGGAAGTGGGCGAAGAACCGACTAGCCGAGTGACGAAATTCTGGACAAAGATGATGGATCGCTATGGCGACGAGGATTCGTATAATAAGTCGATTATTGATGGTTTCAAGGGCCCAGGTAAGCCGGAAATCCTGATTGTCTGTGACAAGTTGCTGACGGGTTTTGATGCCGAACGCAACACCGTTCTGTACCTTTGCCGCACGCTCAAGGAACATACGCTTTTGCAGGCGATTGCCCGCGTGAACCGCTTGTTCGAGGAAAACGGCAAAAAGAAGGATTTCGGCTATATCGTAGACTACGCCAACGTGCGCGACAACCTGGATACGGCCCTTGTGATGTACAAGGCGCTGGAAGGCTTTGACCCAGAAGATTTGGAAGGCTTGCTGACCGATGTGTCGGAACAAGTGGACAAGTTGCCGCAACTGCGTTCTAATCTGTGGGATGTTTTCAAGGGAGTCAAGAACAAGGCCGACCCCGAACAGATGGAGCGCCACCTGGCCGATGAAAAACGCCGTAACGATTTCTACAAGGCGCTGCGTGATTTTGGAAAGTGCCTAAGTATCGCAATGTCATCGCAGAAGTTCCTAGAAAAGACCCCAGCCGAAGATATGACGCGGCTCCGCAGGGAATTCAAGATGTTCTCGGATATGCGCGTGTCTGTAAAGCACCGCTATGCCGACGATGTGGATTACAGTGAGTATGAGCCGAAAATCAAGAAGTTGCTCGATACGCACATCCAGTCGGATAACGTGGTGCAAACTGTGGCTCCCGTGGATATTTTGAGTAAAGGATTCAGCTCTGTTCACGATAAGGTTGCCGGTTACGATACCCGCAGCAAGGCTTCCAGTGCCGATGCCATTGCCCATGCACTTAAGAAGACTATTACCGAGAAAATGGAAGAAGATCCCGCTTTTTACACTAAGTTCTCGAAGATGATTCAAGATGTCATCGATAGTTTCCAGACGGGAAAGATGTCGGAAGATGAGTATTTCTCTAAGGTGAAAGGATTGGAGGAAAATTTCAAAAGCAAGAAACGCGAAGACGTTCCGGCAGAAATCAGTGAAAACGAAGATGCTGCCGCATATTATGGCGTCGCGTTGACAGCATTCTTGTATGGAAAAAAGTGCGAAGCGTCAAAAGCCAAACAACTTGCTGTTGAAACAGCCTTATTTGTTGTTGAATCATTGAAAAAACATCACAAGGTGCAATTCTGGAACGATCAGGACGCACAAAACAGGGTGCGAGACGATTTGGATACATTGTTATTCGATAATATTTGTGTCCGGGAGCGCTTTGGCTGGTCGAATGCGGACATTGATTCTCTAGAAGAGAAAATTATGAATGTGGCAAGGCGGCGTTCGCATGAATGAGTTGGGCGTTGTTAAATATGGAGACCGAGAGATTGCGTACGCGGTTGAATTCTGCCGCCGCAAGACTCTGGAAATCTCTGTAATGCCGGATAGTGCTGTGCAGATACGGGCTCCGCAGGGGGCGAAGCTCGAAGCAATCGCGCAGAAGGTGCAGAAAAAGGCTCCGTGGATTGTTGAAAAGCAGGACTGGTTTGCGAAATTTCCTAAAGCGCCTCCTCCAAGGCAATATCTTGGAGGCGAGACGCACTTGTATTTGGGACGCCGTTATCGATTAAAAATCGAAAAAGGTAAAGAACGCTTGGTGAAAATCGATGGCGGGTTCATTAGGGTTGTTTCTGCGGATGTTCGCCCCGCAATCGTGAAGAAAATTCTTGACGAATGGTTGCGTGAACGTGCCAAGGTGCAGTTCGAGAATGTTTTTTTGGCTTGTATGGCTCGTTTTTCGCATTCTTCTACGTCTCCTCGCCTGCAAATCCGCGACATGAAAACCCGCTGGGGTTCGCTCTCTAAAGGCGGTATATTGACCTTAAATACAAAGCTGATTGCCGCTCCGAAGGAATGTATCGAGTATGTTGTGGTGCATGAATTGTGTCACCTGAAATACCCGAACCACGATAAAAAGTTCTATCGTCTGCTGGAAACCCGTATGCCCGACTGGGAAAAACGGAAACAGAAGCTGGAAAACTTGCAGGGGTAAAAAGATGACTCCACTTGAAATTCTGAAAACAGTCTTTGGCTACAGTTCCTTTCGCCCGATGCAAGAAGATATAATAGCGAATGTTCTCGAACATTGCGATTCACTTGTATTAATGCCGACTGGCGGAGGAAAATCCCTTTGCTATCAGATTCCCGCTTTGATTCTTGAAGGGACAACGGTGGTTGTATCTCCGCTTATTTCTTTGATGAAAGACCAGGTGGATGCCTTAAATGCTAGCGGCATTGCCGCAGCTGCTCTCAATAGCAACAACAACGAAGAAGAGAATTTCAAAATCCGGACGCAAGCAAAATCAGGGCGGCTAAAGATTCTGTATATTTCACCAGAACGCCTGCAAAGAGAAATTCCTTGGATGCGGCAAAATTTACACGTTCCCTTGTTTGCGATTGATGAGGCGCATTGTATCTCTCAATGGGGACATGATTTCCGTCCGGAATACACCCAGCTCGGAAATTTACACGATGATTTTCCGCAAGCATGTATAATGGCGTTGACGGCCACGGCAGACAAACTGACTAAAGAAGACATTGTCAAACAATTACGCTTAAATTCATATAAAGTTTTTATCAGCTCGTTTGATAGGCCGAACTTGAGTTTAGATGTACGCCGTGGATATACGGGTAAAGAGAAAACGAAGGCAATTCTTTCCATTATCAAAAGGCATGCGAATGAATCGGGCATTATTTATTGCCTTTCCAGAAAGAATACGGAAAAAGTTGCTGAAATTTTGTGTGATGCAGGTGTTGCTGCGAGAGCGTATCATGCAGGAATGTCGTCAGAAGAACGAAATGTTGTACAAGAAGATTTTATAAATGACAAGATTGATGTGGTTTGCGCGACCATCGCGTTTGGCATGGGAATAGATAAAAGCAACGTCCGTTTTGTAATACATTACAATCTGCCTAAAAGTATTGAAAGTTTTTATCAGGAAATTGGCCGCGCAGGGCGAGACGGTTTGCCTTCAGAAACGGTTCTGTTTTATAGTTATCAAGATATCGTGACGCTTCGTGGGTTCGTAAATGAAAGCGGACAAAAGGAAATCAACTCCGAAAAACTTGACAGAATGCAGGAATATGCGGAATCGTTGATTTGCCGTCGCCGAATTTTACTGAATTACTTCGGTGAAAGTGATAGCGAAAACTGTGGAAATTGCGATGTCTGCAAAAATCCGCCACGCCGCTTTGACGGGACCATCTTGGTGCAGAAGGCTCTTTCTGCCATAAAGCGTACGAACGAGCAAATCGGTTTCTCGATGACGGCGCAAATTCTCAAAGGCTTCAATGATGAAGAAATTGTGCAGAATGGATATGATAAAATAAAGACGTTCGGTGCGGGAGCCGATGTCACCTTGAAAGATTGGCATGATTATCTATTGCAAATGTTGCATTTGGGATTTGTCGAAATTGCCTACAATGAATCCAATCATTTAAAAATCACCGGTAGCGGTAAAGAAGTCCTTTCGGGAAAGAAAATCGCTGAGTTGGCTGTTCCTGATAGGACGGAACCGGAAAAAGATCGGAAACGAAAAAAGAAGGAATTCGTTCATTCGGATTTTGACGAAAGTGTTGCCGCTGATGACGGCTTATTTGAAGCATTACGAAAGTTGCGCAGAGAAATTGCCGATGAGAACAACTGGCCTGCTTATGTTGTACTTTCGGACAAAACTTTAAAAGAGCTGTCTAGCACGCCTCCGCTGTCCATCGAAGACTTGTATGGCGTATTCGGTTTTGGAGAAAAGAAAATTGAAAAATTCGGTCAACGATTTGTTGACGCGATTACGGATTTTCTTGGCAACTCCGGGCGTTCGTTGCAAATATCGCACGATACTATTCAGCAGGATAACGGCATGTCCCATATGGAATTTCAGAAGCGGCTGTATGCCAAAGCATATGAGCCTTGGAGCGAAGAAGATGACTTAAAACTGGAACAGCTGTACAATCAAGGATTGACAACAAGTGAGCTTTCTAAAAAAATGGGACGTGGAAATGGAGCGATTCGTTCCCGGCTAAGAAAATTGGGAATTGTAGATTAGCGAATTCCCTTGACGCAGCCAACCTATTTGTATATATTGTAGCTGATATTCGATAATCCCCGTGACAGTCGACATAGACCTTCGGGTCCGTACGTGCATTCGCGGCTTTTCAAGAGCCAACAGGATTGCAAGATCATCCCATTCCGCGCAAGGCGTGGAAAATCTCAATACATAACAAATAAGCAAGGGCATGTTGTGCGCTGTTTTTCAGCATAATTGCAACAGCCTGTCAAAATGCCGCCCAATAGCGACGTTCAACTAAAATTTATAAGGAGATATCATGTTCGATGAAATTTTTGGAAAATTCAACGGAGGCCCGAATCGCGGTGCTAACAACGCCATCGGGGATTTTGCCAAGGTGCTAGAAGAAAAAGATGCTGAAATCAAGCGGCTTAAGGAACTGATTCTGCGTTGCCCAAAATGCGGTGCGAAACTACGTTACCCGAGAGGTTAAAAGGAGGTGAAAATGAAGAAACAAGAAATCATCGTTTCAAATCCGTTGGCCGCTTCCAAAATAGCGAATAAAATCGTGGTCATTCGCGATGTTCAGGTTTTGCTTGACCGTGATTTGGCGGAAATATATGGTGTAGAAATAAAGGCGCTGAATCAGGCTGTGAAGAGAAATCCCGAACGTTTCCCAGATCAGTTTATGTTTCAATTGTCGTCGGATGAATATCAGAATGTAAAGAAATCTTTATGGTCACAACTTGTGACCATAGAAAATGTCGGGGACCAACGTGGACGACATACCAAATACCTCCCTTATGCTTTTACCGAGCAGGGCGTTGCGATGCTTTCGGCGGTTCTTCGTAGCGAAAGGGCTATTAAGGTCAGCATCGAGATCATGAACGCGTTTGTTCAGATGCGCCATTATCTGCGTCACAATATGGGTCTTGTCGGGCGTTTAAATGCTTTTGAATCCAAGGTTGATACAAAACTTGTTGAACATGATCAGAAATTCAAGAAGATTGACGAGAATTTTTCTAAAATATTCAATGAATTGGATTCTAATCCTAAAAAGGCAAAGGAGGGGGTGTTCTTCAAAGGGCAAATCTTTGATGCCTATGCATTCTTCCAAGACATCATCAAGACGGCGAAAAAAGAAATCATTCTTATAGACGGTTATGTGGATTTGTCTTTTTTTCCCGCCATTTTGACAAACTTGACCTAATTCGCAGCAACCAACCTTACTTGATTTGAAAGACACCATTGCAAAAACAATTGAGAGATTTCATATATTTAAAGTATGTTGAATCATAAGAAAATTCTTTGCAGCCTCACGTTACTGCTCTCGACATTCCTTGTCGCAAGCGTCCTGCTCTCTTGCGATAGTAAGCAAGCGAATAAACCGATGAATTTTTCGCATCAAATTTATGGTTTTGTCCGTGACACGAGCGCTTACGCAATGATTGTCGATACAACCGTGCACGACAGCGCGTTCCGCGAAGAAACTGTTCCTGTAGTGCGCGGGGGCTTTGCGGAATATTTTGCAAGTTGGCACCAAGAGAAGTCTCGTGAAACTAAAATTTTCTATGCCTATTCTGATTCTATAAGCCCATTTGTAAAGGGCCATTCCCAAAAGCCGACTTTTATAGATTTGGTCGCTTTGGCCTATGCCAAACATTATGATATGGAAATCAGTCCTGATGATATCTGGCTTTTGATTCTGGATGGATTTCGTTTGCATGTGAAGAGTAATAGCGATGCTTTGAAAGACCGGTTTGTTGGGCCTGATGTTGATACGCATATTAAAGTTCAGGCGGATTGGCTGACACAGGAATCTACGCACGAAGAATGGTTTGGTGTCATTTCTGATTTTTTCGACAAGCTTCAAGAAAAATTACCTGCAGAAACGGGCGCTCCGTTGCGGACGAAATTTTCGACTACAAGTCCTGTCGATTATAATATTTCCCGTTCCATGGTTATGGCGATAGCGTCTGAATATTATACGTATTCTTCCTATACTTTATGCGGGATTCCGAAAATAAAGATAAATGGCACTAAAGAGGACTGGAGCTTGTTGAGGGATTCCTTTAACAAGCTTGCAACTCGCCTTGATATGGAATGGTGGTCACAACAATTAAACCCCATTCTTGATGAATTTGTCAAAGTTTTTGACGGACAAAGTTCTATCGCTTTTTGGAAAGGCATCTATAAACTATATGATCCTGAAGGCTGTGGAAATCCCGAGTTCAATGGATGGTTTTCCAAGTTCTATCCGTACTTGATGGGATTTTCTGATAAAATGGAATTTAAAAAACGTACGGATTGGGAGAGTGATGTTGATTTCGAAGAATTGCCAAATGTTGTTACTTCTGTTGATGTTGAATGGAAATATCTAGGCCAGGATATCCCATTGAAACTTTATACGGGATTTATCGGAATTCAGGTGGATACGGCTTCGAAAATGCTGAAGGCTGCGAGGGGATACGCATTGCGTTCGCAGTGTGGCTGGTGCGATATAAAGAATGTTGCGGATACATTGACATACATCCCCGGAAAACCGCATCGTTTGCTAGAGATGTTGGCCATTTCGGATTCAATGAATATCTATGACAAGAACGGTTTGGCGTTTGCGACACATGATCCCAATGAAATTGAAAAATTTATAAAGTCATCAAACTACGATGAAGAATATATGGATCACTCTTGGTCTGATTTTGATAAAAGATATAAATCGCTTTTGTCAGTCAATTTGTTTAAAGATGGGAAGTTGTTGGACCACTTGCAGTACTTCGTTTTTCCTGAAATGAATGCCGGTGGAATTCTTACCCTTCAGGGGGTGGCTGTAATAAAAAACAAAAAGCGTATTGAATCGTTCTTTAAAGAACGAAATGTCGCTATTGATGGCGAGGTCAAGGAATTTGAAAATGAAAAATCCCTCCCGAAATTGGATATTGAAATTCTTGTGGATACGGTTGTCCTTAAAGAAGGAACAACTCTTAGGATTGGTCTAGAAATGAGTGAATTTAAAACTGGGATAATCCGAGCCTTGAATAATTCCATGGGTTGGCGACTCAAGAGATTGTTGTATCGCTATTATAAAGATGATTTTAATTTATCCGCAGATGCAGGGATGGGCTATAAAGAAAAAGGGCGTGTGGATGATTATGTTGCTTTGTCTTTGACGCCTGATTCCAATAGAAATTTTAAAATGGAATTGAGGGATGTGCTACATTACGGTTATATGCCTCCGAAAGTTCATACGGATGTCGGCAATGACGAAATTGCTCAAGGAATTGTAGATTTCATCAAGATACATCTTACTTTTACAAGAGATTACCACATGGTCTGCAAACAGAATGGGCTGGAAGCCAAAGATTCAGTCGATATTGTCGGAACGCCGTCTGCAGAGAAAAAACTTTGCAGCGAGATTAAATTCTCTAAAGATCTTGCGACCGGCGGTGTTGTTCGCTATGAATGCATAGAACACAATAAAAAAGTGGGGGCTAGTGAAAGCGTTGCTCCTACCTATATCAATGAGTATTTTAACAAGCGTCATGACGTATATGATGATCGGTATAATCTCCCGATATCGCAAGTCGTAAAACTCAAAATTCCGCCGTGCTTTGTAGAAGAGAAGTAAAGTTGAAGAGTTCCGCCTATTTATTATATTTAGAAATATGAAAACCTTGAAGATTTCCCTTGCCTTTCTGTTCGCCGCGTTCCTCGTCGCATGCTCCACGCCGACGGTTTCAGACGACGAATCTGATGAAGTTGAGCTGACATCGTCAAGCAAGTCATCTTCGTCAAGCAAGTCGTCTTCATCTAGCAAGAAAGAAAAATCATCTTCGTCAAAAAAAGAAGCGTCATCGTCCAGCAGCAAAAAAGTTTCTTCAAGCAGCGAACAAATAGAAACTTCGTCCAGCATTGCATTGAAATCAATTTACGAGGCAGTGGAAGAATCTGGTTTGTACACGACCAAAGATTCCGTTGCCGCTTACCTCTGCAAGTTCGATAAGTTGCCGGGCAACTATGTTGGTAAAAACGAAGGCAAGTCCTTGTACGAATCTAAAACAGGGAAAACTTTCGAGAAATGGAATTTTAATCCGTGGACAACAATCGGTGTGATGATCGGCGGCGATGTTTTTGAAAATCGCGAAGGCCTGTTGCCGAACGGAAGTTACCACGAAGCGGACGTAGAATATTTTGATTCGAGCCGAGGAAATAAACGACTTGTTTATGCTTCGGGTTGCGTTATCTATTTTACGAGCGATCATTACAAGTCATTTAAAGAATTTGAAATGCCTTGACGCAAACTGCTTATTTGTATATATTATAGCCGATATTCGATAATCCTCGTGACAGTCGACATAGACCTTCGGGTCCGTACGTGCATTCGCGGCGGGGCCCATCAACCTTCTTGATGGTTCTGTTGGATAGCTGGTAGGAACACGACCTACTCGAGTTCACTCGAAAGAGTGGCAAGTAACGCCGGGGAAAGCCCCCGCCAACAGGATTGCAAGATCATCCCATTCCGCGCAAGGCGTGGAAAATCTCAATACATAACAAATAAGCAAGGGCATGTTGTGCGCTGTTTTTCAGCATAATTGCAACAGCCTGTCAAAATGCCGCCCAATAGCGACGTTCAACTAAAATTTATAAGGAGTAATCATGTTCGATGAAATTTTCGGAAAATTCAACGGAGGCCCGAATCGCAGTGCTAACAATGCAATCGGGGATTTTGCCAAGGTACTAGAAGAAAAAGATGCCGAAATCAAACGGCTTAAGGAACTGATTCTGCGTTGCCCTAAATGCGGCGCTAAACTACGCTATCCGAGAGGATGAAAGGGGTGCCGATATGGATGAAAAAGAATTGAGGAAAATCATTCGTCAGGGCGAAGGCTTGACTGTCGAATTCAAGAGGGCAAAGACTGCATTGCCCGACAATCTTTTCGAATCCGTTGCGGCGTTCTTAAACCGCAATGGGGGCCATATTGTCCTTGGAGTCACAGACGACAAAAAAATTGAGGGTGTTGACCCCAATTGCATTGAAAAGATTTGTAAGCAAATAGCGAATTTAAGCAACAACCCTGAAAAGTTGGATCCTCAGAACTTGATTGACCCGCAAGTTGTTGACTACAAAGACAAAAAATTGATTTATTTCTTTGTTCCCGCCAGTTCGCAGGTCCACAAGACGAACAAGAAGGTTTTTGACCGTAGCGTCGATGGCGATTTTGTGGTAAAGACGCAAAGCGCAATTAGTGCGATGTATTTGCGCAAAAGCAACAGCTATACGGAAAATACGGTTTATCCGGGGCTTCGCGAAATAGACATTAAGCGCGGAATGCTAAAAAAGACCAAGGATTTGATTCGTTCCATCAGGTCTAATCACCCATGGCTTAAGTTGAATAAGGAAGAATTTTTCAAAGCGGCGGGTTTGATTCGCTATGATTCTACCATTGGAAAGTCGGGCTATACACTTGCTGCACTTATGCTGTTCGGTACGGACGAAGCGATTTCAAGTTATTTGCCATATTATAAAATTGAAGCAATAGTCCGCAAACAAGACCTGATGCGTTACGATGATCGCTTGACTGTTACATGCAACCTGATTGATGGTTACGAATTGCTGAACGAGTTTATCGAAAAGCATCTCCCAGACAAATTCTATTTGGATGGGAAAACAAGACTCTCTTTGCGTGACAAGATTTTCAGAGAGGTGATTGCGAATATGCTGATTCATCGTGAATACATGAATCCGATTCCAACAACGCTCGTTATTTATAAAGATAAGCTTGTGACGAATAACGCGAATAAGCCCTTTGCGTACGAGAAAATAGCATCTCAACTTTGTTCTTATCCTAAGAATCCGCATATCGCCACAATGTTTGCCCAGATGGGGTTTGCGGAATACCTTGGTACGGGCATCCGTAAAATTAGTGACCTGTGCGAAATTTATTCTGGGCTAAAACCCAAATTTGTGGATAATGATATTTTTATAGCGGAGATTCCGTTGACAGATCATGTGCCAGAAGGAGAAAAGAGTGGCGGATTAAGTGGCACATTAAACGGCACATTAAATGGCACATTAAATGGCACATTAATCAAGAATATAAAAGAATCGCTTAACGCATCTCAATCAAAGGTCTTTGATTTTATTATGAGAAATCCTGGCTGTATGGGAAAGGAAATCACAGGAGCCCTTGACATGCCAAGAGATACCTTCAATAAAATCATTCGCTCTTTGTTTGAAAAGAAGATTATTGAACGTCGTGGTTCTAAAAAGACTGGCGGCTATTGGGTAAAAAAGGAACCTACGTCCACAAGCTGGTAATGAACATAGGGCTTGCGTCGTCGGCCTTCTTGAAGCCGCAATGCTCGTAGAAGGCGATTTCTTCGTTGTAGGCGACCACGACGATGCGGAGGTAATCCTTGTATATTTCATGGACCTTGTCGACGAGGACTTTGCCGATGCCTTTGCCCTGATATTCGGGGCGCACGAGCAGGTAATGTACGTAGGCGTTCATGATGCCGTCGTCCATCGCGCAAATCATGCCGACGAGTTTGTCGCCGTCCCAGGCCGAGATGACGGTCTTGAAGTTCTTCATCGCGACGACGAGCTTGTCGGGGAAATGCCCCGAGGACCATTCGACGGAGAGGAAGAGGTCTTTTAAATCTTGTTCAGAAAATTCGTGGGTGTTTTTGTATTCAATGGTCATAATTATGCTGGAGATTGCTTCGTTCCCTTACAGGGAACTCGCAATGACAAATGAAGAATTGGGTTTGACAAAAAGGGGAACTCGCAATGACAAATGAAGAAG
This sequence comes from uncultured Fibrobacter sp., assembly GCF_947305105.1. Taxonomy (NCBI): domain Bacteria; kingdom Pseudomonadati; phylum Fibrobacterota; class Fibrobacteria; order Fibrobacterales; family Fibrobacteraceae; genus Fibrobacter; species uncultured Fibrobacter sp. The sequence goes on from NZ_CAMZCS010000012.1 coordinate 22,568, forward strand.
TGTGGGTGTCAAAAAGGGAACTCGTAATAACAATGGGTTGGCGGGGATGACAAAAAAGCGGGGATGATAAGTAGTGAGGCGGGCATGACAAAACGGGGTTATTCCTTTCGGCGGTAAACATTCGCCAGTATCGCGCCGGAGATATTGTGCCATACGGAGAAGATGGCGCCGGGGACGGTCGCCATGGCAAGTGACGAGAATGCAGTTGCTGCAAGGCTTGTCGCAAGTCCGGAATTCTGCATGCCGATTTCGATGGAAAGCGCCTTCGTCTTGGGCGTCGAGAATTTCAGCAGCTTTCCGAGGCCAAAACCGCAGCCGTAGCCGAGCAAGTTATGGAGAATCACCACGGCAAACACGATAGCGCCCGTGGAAAGAATTTTCGCGGCATTGTGCGAGACGACTGCGGCTACAATCATCGCAATCGCGATCACGGAAACAAGTGGAAGCACTTTGACGGCGCGCGCAGTCCATTTACCGAAAAACTTATTGATGACAAACCCGAGCGCAATCGGCACGATGACGACCTTCACGATGGAAAGGAACATCGCCATAACATCTACGTTCACGGTGGTGCGCAAGAGCAAATATGTAATTGCCGGAGTCAGTACGGGCGCGAGCAGCGTATTCACACTCGTCATGCCTACGGAAAGCGCCACGTCGCCTTTCGAAAGGTAGGTGATAACATTGCTGGAGGTTCCGCCCGGGCACGTGCCCACAAGCACAACACCTGCCATCAGAGCAGCATCGAGCCCGAAAATCTTGGAGAGCGCAAACGCGAGCGCCGGCATCACGATAAACTGTGCCGCACACCCGATGGTGATTTCTTTCGGCCGCGTAAAAACGAGCTTAAAATCGCTCAGCTTGAGCGTAAGCCCCATGCCGAACATCACGACCATCAGTAGGTAATTCACCCACGAAAGCTCTATCCAGAGCGTTGATTTCGGGACAAACAGCGAGAGCGCCGCGATGGCCAAAACGACTACAGCCATCCACTTGCCAACGAACTCACTGATTTTTTCAAGAATGTGCATTAAGTTTCTCCTGATGATAACTCCATGTGCTTATGAATCGTAACGTTCAATTCAGAAACAAGTTATATGTTTTAATATAGAATAAGTATGATTTTGGTAAAATTACACCTTGTTCCGTACACGCTTTTTCTGCAACGCAAAGTTTAATCTATAACAAATATTGATTAATTCAATATAAACAATCTATTAGACATTATGAATTGGCATATTTAAATTTGGCCACGAAAACGAAATAATTGTTTTCTTCTGCATTAAAGGAGTTGTTATGAATCAGTTTTTCAAGACTGTCACTTTGCCTGTTGTCGTGTGTGCCGCTATGTTTTTTGCTGCCTGCGAACAGGGCTATTCTTGCAATTACGATGAATCGGCGAATACGCTTTCTTGCCCTGAAAAAACTTACAAGACAGTGACTCTTGCGGGTAAGGTCTGGATGGCTGAAAATATGGAAGTTTACGTTCCCGATTCCAGCATCTGCTACGGCAACGATCATGCTAACTGCAAAACGATGGGCCGTCTCTACACTTGGAATGCCGCGGACAATGGCCTTTGCCCCAATGGTTGGACGCTTCCCACTCAGGAGGATTTCAAGGCCGCCTTCGGTAGCGCCACTGCGGCCGAAATCAAGAAGAACGATGCGTTCAAAATGCAGTTTGCCGGATTCCGCTATTTCGACGGAAAGTTCGTAGACAAGGATGCTAGCGCAAGTTTCTGGACAAGGGACAGCTACGACGATGCGCGCGCCTATCTCGTCCGCGTGACCGATTCATCCATTGCTTATGAGCACTTTAACAAGAGCATCGCCGCCTCCGTCCGCTGCGTAAAAGAGTAATTTTTCCTACCTTCTTCCTAACCACCAATCACCAACCACTGATCACTTTCAACAATCCTCAAAGCGGCTTTGCCGCGACCTCACACCTCAAAGGCACGAAGTGCCGACCTCAAATCCTCTATGACTTGGCTCATCGACTTATTTACCAAGCCCTCGGTCGGGCAACAAGTTGTCGCGATAGCATTCACTGCGGCCATTGGCCTGATGTTGGGCAAAATCAAGGTCAAGGGAATCAGCCTTGGCGGGGCGGGTGCGCTTTTCGTGGGCATCCTGTTTGGGCATCTGGGGCTTCGGGTTGAGGGGAATGTGCTCCACTTTATTCAGGAGTTCGGCCTCATCCTCTTTGTCTACACGATCGGTATGCAGGTAGGGCCTGGGTTCATGGATTCCATCCGGCGTCACGGCCTGGTGCTCAACGTGCTTTCGACGGGTGTTGTCTTGCTGGGTGTCATGGTGACGCTTTGCCTTTATTTCTTTACGGATATGCATAACAACGTACCCGTGCTCGTCGGTATGCTTTGCGGCGCTGTTACAAACACACCTTCTCTGGGTGCCGCGAATTCTGCCTTTGCCGCGGCCGGGGTGGATGCGTCGTTGACGGGTATCGGGTACGCTGTTGCATATCCTTTCGGTGTCATAGGGATTATCCTCGTAATGATTTTGGCTCGCCTTGTTTTCCGGCAAAACCCGAACCAGGCGGCGAAGGACTATGCGGCCGACATCGCGGCCAATACGAGCGAGATCGAGTCGTGTAGCCTGATGGTCGAGAACCGGAACCTGTATGGAATCCAGCTCAAGGAAATCCCGGATTTGATTTCGAGCGGGGTGGTCATCACGCGCCTCATGCGCGGCAGCGATATTTTCACCCCGAACGGAAAGACGGTGATAGAAGAGGGCGACAAGGTGCATATCGTGGGCATGCCCGATGCGGTTGCCGTCATGGAAAAAATCATTGGCAAACGTCTTGAAAAGCCTATAACCCAGTTCGCATCTGACACGGCGAAACCTATCCAGGTCAAAACCATCCTCGTAACGAACAAGAAGGTTTTGGGCCGGACAATCGGTTCGCTCGCCCTTGCGGAACGCTATGGCGTGAACGTGAGTCGCGTGGTCCGCAGCGGGTTCAAGTTTACGGGGCGTCTGGATTTGCGCATCAAGTTTGCAGATAAGTTAATGGTCGTTGGACCTGCCGAGGGAATCGAGGCTGCTGCGAAGGAACTGGGCAACTCGCTTACGGCACTAGACCATCCCGAAATATTGCCTGCGTTCTTGGGTATTTTCCTAGGTGTTGTTGTCGGGAGCATCCCGATCGCGATTCCGGGCATGCCGACTCCGCTCAAGCTCGGGCTTGCCGGTGGTCCGCTGATTGTCGCTATCCTGCTTAGCCGTAAACGCAAAATAGGCCCGCTCAACTTCTTCATGGCAAGTAGCGCGAATCTCATGCTCCGTGAATTCGGACTCACGCTCTTCCTCAGCTGTGTGGGTTTGAATGCGGGAATCAAGTTCTTCGATGTGCTTTTGAATGGGGACGGTTTCCACTATATGGCGCTTGCCGCGCTGATTACCTTCTTGCCGCTTGCCATTATGGCCGCTATCGGTCACCTGGTTTTCAAGGTGAACTACCTTTCGCTGTGCGGCGTACTTGCCGGTGCCACAACCGATCCGCCCGCGCTTGCCTTCGCGAATGGCCAAGCCGACAGTGAGGCGGTGAATATCGGATACGCCTCGGTCTACCCGCTGACCATGTTGCTGCGTATCCTGAGTGGCCAGGTCCTTGCCATTCTGCTTCTGCAAATGGCCTAACTTATCCGTCATGCCATGGGAACAGGCCGCGATGCGGCCTGTTTTGCGTATTTTTTGGCATTTTTCTTTTGTTCTTCGTCTTTCCACCCAATAATTGTGTATTTTTCTTGAAAAAGAGGACGCACCCGAAAGGTGCTGTTTTTGAGGTATCGCTATGCAGAAATTGGTTGTTGTGACTTACGTGCTCCGGGCGCTTGGTTTTGTGCTCGTACTCCTGAGCCTTTTTGGCCATAATTTGATTTTAAATGTGTTTCCGGGACTGGAAGGAACTTCCATCAATCCCATTTTCTATTCGGGTATTGCGGTCTATCTCGTGGGTGCGGCAATTTATTTCGTATTGAACAAGAAGCGTATTGCCGAACGTAGAAAACGCCAGATTCAGGAAGCCGAGGAACGTGTGTTCCAGGGGAGCGCTTCTGAAAACGCTCCGAAAACTGATGACGAGCAGAAAGACGCATAGGTGAAGGAAAATATGGGCGATTACATGATACAGATAGAGCATTTGCACAAGACGTATCGCAGCGGTTTTTTGATGAAACCGAAGCTTGCGCTCAAGGATGTGAGTTTTAATGTGGAGTCGGGGCAGGTTTACGGATTTATCGGCCCTAACGGAGCGGGCAAGTCAACGACAATAAAGGTGCTGACTGGCCTGTTGAATTTTGATTCGGGAAAGGTTTTGGTGAACGGGATTTCGCCGCGCGACGTGAAAAGCCGCCGCTTTATCGGCTATTCCCCGGAGCAGCCCTACTTTTACGACTACCTGACTGGGCGTGAACTGCTCAAGTTCTATGGCAGGCTCGTGGGGCTCGAAGGTTCCTTACTCGATTCCCGCATTCATTGGGCGCTCGAGCTTTTGCATGCCGACAAGGACTGGATTGACAGGCGCCTGCGCTCGTATTCCAAGGGAATGATGCAACGCGTGGGCATTGCCCAGGCCGTCCTTGCCAAGCCGAAACTCCTGATTTTGGACGAACCGATGAGCGGGCTTGACCCGATGGGCCGCCGCGATGTGCGTGAGGCCATCCAGGAGCTCAACCGTGATGGGGTCACGATTTTCTATTCCAGCCACCTTCTCAGCGATGTGGAATCGATCAGCCACCGCGTGGCGATGATTGTCGACGGAAAAATTGTCCGCGAAGGCAGTGTCGACGAGATTACCGAATCCTGCGGGGTGGAGTATCACGTGCGCACGCGCGCGGCGATACTCCAGAACGACCTCCCCGAGGGCGTCGCCCCGACGGGGCACCCGCAGGAGTGGGTGTGCGTTGACGATGCCGCCCGCGACCGCCTGCTTGCCTTCTGCCTCTCGAACGGGATTGCTGTTGAGAAGATGGACCACAAACGGCCGAGCCTCGAAGATATTTTGACGGAGGAGATTGCCCGTGCAGACGCTTAAGCATATTGGCATTATTGCCCTCAATACGTTCCGCGAATCGATTCGCGACAAGATTCTTTATAACATTATTTTGCTCGCTATTGGGCTTGCTTTGTTCAGCATTGTGCTGGGCGAATGGTCCGTGTTCGACCGTGCCTACGTGATTAAGTCTACCACGCTTACCGTGATGAACCTTTCTTGCCTCCTGATTTCCATTTTTGTGGGGATAAGCCTGGTGCAGAAGGAGATCCAACGGCGGACGGTGCTGACGCTTTTGTCCAAGCCTATTAGCCGGGCGTCGTTTGTCATCGGCAAGTATTTTGGCTTGCTTGCCGTGGTGGCGGTTCACTTGGTTTTGCTCACGGGAATCTACTATGCCATCTTGTTCCTCACGAGTGCAGAACCGACGTTGTACCTCCTTGTTGCGATATACCTGATTTTCTGTGAGATGGCGGTCGTTATCGCTGTTGCGCTCCTTTTCAGCAGTTTCAGCAGCACTGTCCTTAGTGCGCTATTCACGCTGGGCGTTTACCTTGCCGGGCACTTGAGCGAGGAACTTTTGGAACAGGTGCGTTTCGCAAGCCGTATGGGAGAGATGGGAGATGCCTCGACGGCGGTTCTCGAAAAGGTCGCGGTGGTCTTGCATGCTGTGTTCCCTGGGCTGTACCGGTTCAATGTCTCTACTTACGTGGTCCACGGGCTTGCTTTGCCGGACCTTTATCTGCTGTGGAATTCCCTGTATGCGCTGGGCTATGTATGCGTGTTCCTCGGAGTGGCCAGCTGGTGGTTTAGCCGGAGGGATTTCTTATGAGAAACCAGTACATGGCGAAGGTCCTTGTCTACAATAAACTTGTGACCGAGGATCAGATTAACGCTTACAAAGACAAAGTCTCCGATTCCAAGGATATTGGGCAGGTGCTTGTCGAGGTGGGGCTCTTGAAGCCCGCTCTTTACCAGAAGGTCCTTGCGTATGTCCGCGACCTTGAGGCGAAGAATGCTCAAGCGGAGACCGCAGCCGCCGCGAATGCGGCGGCCATTGCCGCGGCCAAGGAAAGGGAAGCCGCGAAGGCGAAGGAACAGGCTAAGGAACAGGCGAAGGCCCAAGCGACTCCTCCTGCGAAGAAGGCCGCGGCGAATGAGGCGCCTTCGGCGCCCGCGTCCTCCAGCCAGGGCGAACTCCAGATCGAAGGGAACGACATTTACGGTAAGTCTTCTATTTCGGCGAAGGAAGTCAAGGCGGTTGCCGGTCTTGAATCGACCCAGCTTGCCGAGTTCAAGCCCACGATGCAGGAAAGCGAACCGGAGGCTCCTGCGGCCCCTGCAGTGGCGGAGGAACCGGCCAAGGCTTTGCCCACCCACTTTGCAGTTGAAAGTGGTGAAGGTGCTCCGGTCCAGGCTCCCGAATCGCTCTCGCCGACGACGTCGCTTGCCGAGATGATTGCCTTTGCCCGCAAGTTCAACGCGACAGACATTTATCTCTATCCGGACCGCCAGGTGGCCATGCGCCAGTCGGGCAACATTGTCCCTGTTACCGAAGAAGCGATGAGCGTTTCGGAACTGTCGAACCGCTTGGACGATGTCGCGGACTGTTTTGACGACGGATACAAGATTGTTCAAGGCGAGAACTTCAGCAAGACGGCCGGTGTTCCGGGCGTTGGTCGAATTCGCCTTTCGGTGACTTGGTTCGAAGGTGTCCCGAGCGTATCGATCCGCATTATCCAGGCGGAATCGGCTTCGCTCGAAAGCCTTTACCTGCCGCCGTTCTGTGAGAGTTTTGCTGAACTGACCAGCGGTCTCGTGCTCATTGCGGGCCCGTCGTTCAGTGGTCGCACGACGACGATGCTTACTTATGCCGAGACAATCATGCGGAACAGGGAAACCTACATCCAAACCGTCGAGAAGCCTATAGAGCGCCTTCTCCGTAATACGGCGGGTGCAGTGGCCCAGCGCGAAGTCGGGCTGCATGTGCATTCGGGAGTCGAGGGAATTGAACTTGCCATGAACAACGGTGCCGATGTCATCCTGTTCGACCACCTCGAAAACATGGATGAACTTTCGCTGTTGTTGCAAGCCTCCAACGCTGGTGCGCTCGTGTTCGCTGTGACGACTGGTAACAATATCCATGCGTTGCTTTCTCGCCTTTTGGCCTCCGTGCCCGAAGTCTCGCGGACTAATTTTGCCTATACGCTCGCCGAACAGTTGAAGGGCGTGATTGTGCAGCAGTTGGTGCCGGTTGTGCAGAACCAGGGGCTTATCCTTGCGTGCGAGGCGATGAAGGTATCGTCCACAGTCGCGAACATGATTCGCAAGAACGATTTCTCGCAGATTGCGGCGGCAATAAGCAGCCAGCACGATCAGGGCATTACGTTGGATGACTCCCTGCAGAAGTGCGTGGAATCTGGCTACATCGATGGCTTCGAGGCTTGGAAGCGCGCTTACGACAACAGGCGTTTTGCGTCTTACCGCCCGGCTAAATGACGAGGTGTACTATGGCTACAGAAATAGAAGCTCTTTTGGATTATGCGCTGAATATTGGTGCTAGCGAAGTGATTGTCTCGGAAGGCCTTTCTCCTTCGGTGCGCTTGGCTGGCCGTGTGTGTACGATTCCCGATGCTCCGGTTGTTGAACGGGGCTCGATTGTTGAATTTTTGGGCGAACTCGAAACAGAAAGTGGTTCGTTGGTAGGCGGCCCGTGGGTGAACACTCATTGGCGTGTCCGTTATTTCCGCGAAGCGCGCGGTAATGCGGCTGTGTTCCGTCCGATTTTGGAACAGTGTCCCGATTTCTCTGCTTTGGGAATTACAGAGAATATGAACAACCTTCTCGGGTTCAGTTCGGGCCTTGTCGTGTTCGGTGGACCGGCATGCAGCGGCAAGACGACGACGGCATCGGCATACGTGGGCACGCTGTGTTCGAGCAGGATGTTGCGTGCGAGTTTTGTCGGGAAAGAGGAATTGCATATCAATTCTGGCGAAAGCCTTGTCCTCCAGGACTCTACAACGAAAATTGAAAAGAGAATGGATCAGGCGCTCCGCAGCGGGACGGACCTCTTCTGGATGGGAGATTTTGAACGCGATAACTTGCTCCCGATGCTCGAAGCGGCCAATGCAGGGGCGCTTGTCGTTGTGAACGTGACGGCGGGTAACTCTGTCGGTGTGCTCGAAGCTTTGCTGTCTGCTTCGGCTCCCGAAATGCGTTCTCTTGTGCGTACGATGCTTGCGGCCGTGCTCAAGGCTGTCGTGGTGCAGCGCCTGTTGCCCACTGCCGACGAGAAGGGGATTGTCCCTGCCTGGGAAGTCTTGTACAATACGCAGAATGTGGCGACGCACATTCGTAATGGTGAACATTTCAAGTTGCCTTCAATTATTGCGTCGTCGGCTTCGGAAGGCATGTTGTTGATGGATGATTGCCTGGCGGAGCTTGTTCGTTCAGGTTATGTAAATCGTGAAGATGCGGGGAAATATGTTTCTAATCCGGCCCGCCTTGCTTAATTTGTTTGGGAAAAATCTTGTGCGCATTCAGTGTGCCTTGGCTGTTTCGTTTGTGTCGCTTGCCTTCGCGGCGGGTGAACCTGCTCCTGTTGATTCTTTGCCTGTCCCTCCCGTGGAACAACCTTCTGCGGATTCTGTCTTGGCTGCTTTTGATTCAGTCGGGACCGTTGATACGGTGGTGAAGGTGGATTCCGTCGTGAAAACGGATTCGATTGTGCCTGCCGATTCTACAGTAGCGGACTTGTCTTTGAAGAATATGAAGTCGGTGCTTTACTTGAGCGGCGGCGAGGATTCTCCCTGGTTCTACCTGGGTGTGCTTTACGCTATCGAGGAATATCATGTTCCGGTTGATTCTATTGTAGGCACGTCGTGGGGGGCTTGGGTCGGGTTCTTGTGGTCCAGGGGAATGCGCTTGGACGATATGCAGAGGCTTTTCTTGGAAGAAGACTTTGAACCGTTTATCGGCCGTGACAACATTGCAGCAAAGACGGAACCGAATCCTTTTGAATGGCCAATTTCTTTGGATGGAGTTCCGAGTCTCAGGTACCGGTTTGCTTTGCGGCAGGATTCTATTGGTGCCCCACGTCGCGTAGCTAAATCTCTTGTTGTAGATTCGGCGGGTGTGGAACGAACTTTGGCGACACTCCGATTCCAGGAGAGCTTGTTCCGTCAATCGGCCAAAGCCAAGATTCCTTTTTCAGTGTTGGGTTGCGATGGAGTTGTCGGCAATACGAGCGTAGATGTCTTGAAATCGCTTCCTTTGCCGGGTAATGGGGAATCGGGAGAGATTTGCCCCTACTTGGCTTTGCCGGCAGAGGATTCTCCCGACGAATTCCCTATCATTGTCATTGCGGACCCTGTGCGTGCTGAGGTTACGGGGAATCCGTGGCAACGTGTTTTGAAAAAATACGCCGCAGAGGGCTTGAATAACCGCCCGGGCTTGATTGTTCGTGCTCATTCAATCCAAGATTCTCTCCACAATACTCGTATCCAGGCTGGTTTTTCTGCTATGGAAAAACGGGTAAACACGCTGTCGTTTGGGCCAGAACGGAAAAAAGCTTATGAGACAATGAAGTCTGAAACGTATCCGTGGTTCCGCTATAATCCGACATTTGATAGTTTGTCTGCAGAAAAGCATGTCTCTGCAAAATCGTATTGGGATGAAACGGATACAGGGGCAGTCGCTCCGCGTCGCTTCGCGTATGCTCTCACGCAAAATCCTGTCTATGATTCGCTTTCGTTCAATATGCAACCGAATGGCGACATGATTGTTGGGGCTAAATCTTCGCCTGTATTCGATATTGCCGCGGGTGGTTTTGGTTCCAACGCATTTGGCCCGAACTTCTATGGCGAGATGGGCGTCCGCTTTATTGACCAGATGGAATTTGACCTGAATGTCGCAGGGTTCTGGGGTTATAACAGTTATGGCTTACGTCCGCATTTCAATATAGACCGTTTATGGAATAAGAACTGGAGCATTTCGTTTGCTTACGAATGGCAGAAGGTTCGCCCACTCACATCCTTCAACAACGATATCCCTCATGAGGACCGTATTTATTCAGAACGCCGTAGCGACCTCTCGGCAAAGGCGACGTATTCGTTGAGCGAAACGCAGGATGTCTCGCTTGGATTCATATTCGGCAACAGAGAATTTGAGATGGATACGCTTGCATACGATGAACACTTCTTCAATACCTATCCTGTTTCGCCGAGTTTGCATTACGAACTGCGTTCTGGCAGGCAGGACAAGTGGTTCGCCACGGAGGGATATGCCCTCAATGCCGACCTGGGGCTGCAGTCCATTGGTTTTGAACTGGGCCGTGCCGATTTGATTCCCATTTATTGGAAGGGTGAAATGGATGCGTACTATGCGGTGTCTCCCAGAAAGTATGCGACGTTCATCTTTGGTGCTGCGGGAGGGTTTGAACAGTATCACGAAGAAGGCTATGGCTATGTTTACCCGAAAGCTTTTGATTACGAGGTCTTGAGCAACTGCTATAGGTTCCATCCGGAGGCAACTCCGTGGAGTACGGAGTGGTACAACGCCACGTTGGCTTCGCATCATTACGGACTGCTCAGAATGAGCGCTGCCTTGCATTACAAAGGGAATGGCCTGTGGCTCTTTGGTGCTTATGTTCGTGATTTTGAGGACAATCCGTCGGTGGAACTCGGCAACAACAAAGTTGTTTTGGAACCCACGTTTAGGTTGACATACCGGTCTATCAATGCGCTTTTCGGCATGACGAGAACGGTTGATTTCAAGACGGCCAGCGACTTGAATAAGTTTGGCGACTACAAGTACTTTGTCCGAATTGGCAATTACAATCTGTTCTAATTCAGATTTGTTTTAACCATTGATAGAACTATTCTCCGCGGTTCTTCGCGGCGATGTTCTTGTATTTGTTGTGGTCTTTTAAGTTGCTGCTGAAGAAATGTGTTCCCGATCCGTCGTCTTTTGCAACAAAGTAGAGCGCATCTGTCTTGGCGGGCTTGAGAGCGGCTTCGATTGCTTTGCGGCCCGGATTCGATATGGGGCCGGGCATGAGCCCTTTGAATTTGCGCGTATTGTAGGGACTGTTGCTGTTGAGCTGGCTCTTGTAGATGGGGCCAGTGAGGTTCTTGAAGATGAACCGGACTGTCGGGTCTGCCCCGAGCGGCATACCTATGCGCAGCCTGTTATGGAACACTCCCGCGATGAGCGGACGCTCGTCGGGCTTGCCTGTTTCTTCTTCGACCACGCTTGCCAGTGTGAGCACTTTGTGCCAACTGCCGAGGGTGTCCCACATCGTCCCTTCCATGTCTTTGTACTGTTCGCGGAGTTTCAGGTTGGCTGCGACCATCTGCTTGATGATGGCTTCTTCGTCGGCGTCTACGGCGAATGGGTAGGTTTCGGGCAGCAGGTAGCCTTCCAGTGATTTGGCGCTGACTCCGAGCGATTGGGTGAACTTCGGGTCGTGGATCAATGCGTTCCAGCGATTCGTGTCGAGGTTCGGGAAAGCTTTCGTGAGGTACGACGGGATTTCCCACGAGGCGCGGCCTTCGGGGATGGTCACCTTCTTCACGGCGTTCTTTCCGCTTTCGAAAAGGGCGATGATTTCGTCGAGTTTGCTGTTCGCGGGGACTTCGTACCAGCCCGCTTTCAGGTTCGGTTTGTACAAACGACACCACAGTTGGAACGCCAAATCGTCGGTCCAGATACCGTTTTCATGTAAAATTTGCGATACTTTGGCGGGAGAACTGCCCTTCGGGATTTCCAAAAGGACCATTTTTTCGTTGCCGGAGAGTGCATTTAGCCTATTTTTTGCCTGAAAACAGGCAAAAATCGCCAAAATGATTAAAATTACCGTCGAAATAAAAAAAATCTTCTTCATTAAGTAAAAATTTAAAAGAAAAACAACCGAATCGAAAAATAAAAGGTATATTCGTATAGCATTGTTGAATGTTTTCATGAAACTGAGGAAAGTTATGAAAAAGGTGTTGTTTATTGCTCTTGCCCTCTTGGTTGCCAATTCTTTCGCTGCCAAGAAGGTTAAATCCAAGCTCGGCGATGTTGATCTCACCAAGGAAAAGGGTGGTGGATCCGTGGTCTGTACCGCAGGCTTCAATGACGAACTGACCATCGTGAAGGAAGCCGATACGGACGTGCTTGTGAAAGGTAATTGCGGCCAGGGTTGGGTCGAAAAATCCAAGATCGAATACGTTGCACAGGCTGCTGGCGACAAGTCCATGAAATTGGAAGGCGTGGACGTGGTTGGCTGGCTCGATAACCCGAGCGCCGTGTTCGTGTTGGAAAACGACGACATCGACTTCGATGGCGTGAACATCGACCGTGACTTCAAGGAATACTTGCAGCACACGATGGACCGCGAACAGATCGAAATGCACAACAACGAAAACTAATCGTTGTTGGCCTTTTGAAACGTTTTTGGAACTCCGCTCCGGCGGAGTTTTTGTTGTTTCTATCCTTGCCGCGTGTAAAATGTTTTTTTCTTATGTGCACGCTCACATGCCTCCGGTGACATAAATCACGGATTTTGGGTGATAATGTGTTGAAAAAAACAGAATTTCCCTGTTTTTGAACGTATTTCGCGGATTTGTACGTAACCCGTTGAATTGTATCAAAATAAATTACAAGGAAGATTCACAAATAATATCTATTTTTATGTTGGGATAGGTGAATCCACTTTTTTTAGAAGGAAAGGATGTTATGAAAAAAATTTTTATAACGATTATGCTTGCCGCTTTGGCGGCTTTCGCTGTAAAGCCCAACAGGGTCGGTCCTGTGAGCACTTACGGCGAACTTAAGGCAAACGGCGGAAAACTGTCCGGTTCTTGCCCTGCTTATAAAGATAAGACAGTCCAGGTCAGAGGTATGAGCCTTTTCTGGAGCTCGGGTGCAGATAGCTCCCTTGTTTACTATACAGCCCAGGCTATGGGCCTCATGGTGAAGGACATGGGGATCGAAGTTCTTCGTTTTGCTTTGGGTGCCGGTGACGAAAAGTTCGATAGCCATGGTCGTTCTTACACCACGGGTGGTGCCAACGACCAGAAGGCAATGGTTAGCAAGCTTGTTCGTGCTGCCGTTGAAAACGACATTTACATTATCCTTGACTGGCATACCGAAGGTACTTCATCGTACACTAACGATGCGAAGGAATTCTTTAGCTGGGCTGCTCAGGAATTCGGTCAGACCAACAACGTTATCTTCGAAATTTGGAACGAACCGGCGAATGGCGCTTCCATGTCCAATGTGAAGAGTCATGCGGATCAGGTGATTCCTGCTATTCGTGCTCATTCCGACAACCTCATCCTCGTGGGTAGCCCCGATTGGTCCAGCCATCCGGAAGAATGCGCCAAAGCCGGCATCAGCGATAACAACTACGGCTGTACTCTCCACTTTTATGCTGCAACAGGTGCCCACCAGGTGGGTAGTGGATATGATGGACGTGCCTCTGAAGCTATGAGCAAGGGCGTTCCCGTGTTCGCTACGGAATGGGGTACTGTTAGTTCCGATGGTAACGGCTCTCCGAACCAGTCTGCCAGCCAGGCTTGGGTGAACTGGATGAACCAGAACGGCGTCTCCTGGGCGAACTGGTCTGCCTCCGCTATTGCCGAACAGTCCGCTGCGTTTTCGACTTTGACCTTGAACCAGGGATTGAAATATACTCAGTCTGGTAACATGGTGAAGGGTTGGATGAACAAGAGCCCGTCCTATTCCGATTGCGGCCTTGGCAACCACCTTGGTTCCGATACGGGTGATGACGGATTCTCCACCGGTGTTGCCGATGGTGCCACGACGGACCTCATCGACGACATGGAAGACGGCGACCGCTACACCTACACGGGAGGCTTCTGGTCTGCTTGGGCCGACTCCGATGACGACAAGGATGGTCGTGGTTCGACGAAGATTTCGAACCCGAAATTCACCAACGACTTCGGCAAGGAAACTTACGACGTGCTTATTCCCGCTAAGGGTGGCGATGATTCCAAGTTCATGGCCGGTATGGAAGGCATCTATATCGATCAGGGTTCCTACAAGTGGGCTCCGTATGTCGCCATGGGCTTGAACCTGACGAAGGATACCGCCAACTTTACTGAATTTGCAAAGTGCACCTCCATTTCTTACAAGTACAAGGGCGCTGCTCATAACTTCCGCGTCGAACTCTCCACGATCACCAACTACAACTTCCACTTTGTCGATGCCGAAGCATCGGGTGAATGGAAGACTGTTGAATTGACTCCGGATATGTTCCAGCAGCATACCACTTGGGCTGATCCGCAGATTACCGATTTGAAGGCAAACTTGGGCAAAGCCAACCGTTTGGCTTGGGAAGTGAACGGCGTTGTTGACCGCCCGGCTTCCGAAATCCAGCCGCTCTACGATTACCTCTATGTGGATGACATTCGCTGCAATGGCGCTTCTATCACTGCTATTTCCGCTTTGGAAACTCCGTCCAGCTCTTCTGCTGGTCCGACCTCTTCTCCGGCTTCTTCCAGCAGTAGCGTTGGTCCGACCTCCAGCAGTGGTACTGGTCCGGCCATTCAGGTTGTGACTGTTGTTGATATCGACGATGTTGAAGATGGCAATGAAGTTCTCAAGACGACGGGTACGTGGTATGCCTATAACGACAGCGTTCCGGGTGGTCTCTCCACTATCACGAACACTTATGATCCGGCTCTTCCGGGTTATGTTGTGGTGTTCCCGGGTACGGAAGATCCGACGAATGGTACGGCTGGCTTTGTCGGCCTGAAGGGCATCGTTGTGAATCCGGGTACTTACGAAGAAAGGCCTTTCGTTGCTCTCGGCCTTAACATGAACGCCGATACGACGAAGGGTGTTGACCTGAGCCAGTGCAATGCTATCAGCTACCGCTACAAGGGTGCCGCTCATGACTTCAAGATTCAGGACGGCTCCGTGACGGACTATGACTACCATCTGAGCAAGGTTCCTGCTTCTGCCGAAGAATGGAAGACTGCTACTCTCGCCTTTGAAGATCTTCTCCAGATGGGCTGGGGTGAAGCCAAGGATTTGGACTTTACCCACATCAAGAAGATGGCTTGGGAAGTTCTCGGTTGGAAGGCCTCTATGGATCAGCCGAAGCCTAACTTCCTCTACGTTGACGATCTGAAGTGCGTGAAGGTTACTAAGGACGCTATCAAGGCTGTCCGTATTGCCTCTAACAGCATCGTGCTCGGTGTCCAGGGCAACAACCTCTCCATCAACATCGACAAGGCCAGCTCTGTCCGCGTCCAGATCTTCGACTTGATGGGTCATGCTGTTTCGAACTCCATTGAATCTATGCACGCCGGTTCCAACACCGTTTCTCTCGAAAAGATGAGCAAGGGTAGCTACATCGTCCGCGTCATCCGCGGTAGCGAAGCCAAGGCTGCTCGCGTCACGATTCGCTAATCCTTCTAAAAAAAAGAAATTAAAGGGTTCCGCCTCGGCGGGCCCTTTTTTTTGCATCCCGACAGTGCTTTGCGTTTATTTGCATATTTGCATAGTTTTCCTGTGGATTTTTGCTATATTTGGGCCATGAAATTTACGAAAGGTGTAAAAGACGGGTTGCCTATCGGAATCGGGTATTTCGCGGTGTCCTTTGCCTTTGGCATCAATGCGGGAGCCGTTCTGCATTCGTGGATTTTGGCAACCTTCATTTCTATGACGAACTTGACCTCGGCTGGCCAGTTTGCTGGGCTCAACATCATGGCTTCGGCGACAGGAACGCTTCTCGAGATGGCTGTAGCGAGCCTGTTCATCAACTTGCGTTATTCGCTGATGGCTATTTCTCTTTCGCAGAAGGTGGATTCTAATTTCGGGACGCTCAAGCGCATCCTCTTGAGTACGGGGATTACCGATGAAATCTACGCCGTAGCCATGTCCAAGCCGGGCAAGGTGAACGCGAAGTACTTCTTGGGACTGATGGTGCTGCCTTACCTCGGTTGGAGCGGCGGGACGCTTACAGGGGCCGTTTGTGGGCAAATTCTGCCCGATATGGTGGTGAATGCGCTCGGGGTCGCTCTGTATGGCATGTTCGTCGCTATTGTCGTGCCAGCAATGAAGTCACACCGTCCTACACTTGTTGCCGTGCTGATTGCGATCGCGCTTAGTTTTGCCTTCAAGTTTGTGCCGGTGTTGAGCGGTGTAGGTGCCGGTTTTGCCATCATCATCTGTGCGGTTGTCGCGTCGCTTGTATGTGCCGCACTGTTCCCCATAGACGATACTTCGGCCAATAAGCCACCCCAGGAGGCTCGCTGATGGACCTGAAGACGTATTTTGAATACCTGCTCGTGATGGCCGGCGTCACCTACCTGTTGCGCACGGTGCCGTTTATTTTGCTTAAGGGAGAGCTGGAAAGCCGTTTTTGGAAGTCCTTCTTGAACTATGTCCCTTATACGGTTTTGAGCGCCATGACGGTGCCTGCAATCTTCTATGCGACGGATAGCCGGTTGGCTGGGGTGGCTGCCTTAATCACGGCCGTTGTCGCCAGCTTGTTTGGCCGGGGGCTGGTCGTGGTGGCCATTGTGGCGTGCTTGACCGTTTTGGGCGTGGACGGTGCCGCACTTTTGTTCTAAGTGTGGCTTTTTCGCTTTTTTTTGTTTATATTGTTCAAAAAGAACCTGAAAAAGCGAGGTAAATAATGAAACCTGAAAGTTTTTTTGCTGGTGTTGCCGTAGGTGCCTGCTTTGCCTTTATTGCCGCAAGGGAAGTCCAAAAAAAGGTACAGAAAAATGCCGATGATACTGCCATCAAGACTGCGGAAGGCGTCGCGGAACAATCCCGTGCCGCTAACGAAGACCTGATGGGCCAGCTCAAGAAGCACATTGAAACCGAGCAGACGCTCGCTGCCGAATGCGAAGAGCTGAAGTCCAAGGTCGGGCAGCAGGCTGGAGAAATCGAAAATCTGAAAAACGCCTGCGCTATGCAGGATGGCTACAACAAGAAGTTGGAGCAAGAAATCGCCGATCTCAGGGCAAAGTAATTTTTCAAGGCTCTGCTCTTTGTCATAACGACATGCTGCGTTTGCCGCTTTGTTTGCTAGTTCGTACTGGATTCTGGTGACGCAGTGCTAAAATCAATACCTTTATATACAAGAAAACGCCCCGAAGGGCGTTTTCTCGTGTGTGTTGGTGGGGGAATTACATTTCTTCGAGTTCTTTGCCCTTTGTCTCCTTGATGAACTTTGCAACAAAGAAGATGCTGAAAATGGCGAAGAATGAATAAATGGCGTATGTCGGGCCGACACCGATGCCGTCCTTGCCCGTGAGTACCGGGAAACTCCAGGTCACGACGAAGTTCGCACCCCACTGGGCGAGACCGCATATAGCGATAGCCACAGCGCGGATACGGTTGTTGAACATTTCGCCGAGCATCACCCACATGACCGGGCCCCAAGACACCGCGAAGAAGGTGATGTAGAGGTTTGCAGCGATGAGGGCGGTGACGCCTGCTGCGCTCGGGAGGCTTCCGTCGGCATTTGCGCTCATGAAGCAGAGTGTCAGGGTGCTTAGGGTGATGGCCATGCCCACGCTACCGATAAGCAGGAGCGGCTTGCGGCCAATCTTGTCGATGAGCATAATGGCGGCAATCGTCATGACCAGGTTGATTCCGCTCGAAATGACGCTCGTAAAGAAGGCGTCGCTTTCGCCGAATCCCACGCTCTGCCAGAGCATTGTGCCGTAGTAGAAAATCACGTTGATGCCCACGAGCTGCTGCAAGATGGCGAGGCCGAGGCCCGCCCATACAATCGGGGCGATGCGCTTCTTGCCGCCGACGATT
Source organism: uncultured Fibrobacter sp. (assembly GCF_947305105.1). Taxonomy (NCBI): domain Bacteria; kingdom Pseudomonadati; phylum Fibrobacterota; class Fibrobacteria; order Fibrobacterales; family Fibrobacteraceae; genus Fibrobacter; species uncultured Fibrobacter sp. Next base: position 40,377 of record NZ_CAMZCS010000012.1, read on the forward strand.
TCGAGCAGGTCGGTGAGCTTTGCGGGCTTTTCGTTCTTGAACGTTTCGTGGATGGATTCAATTTCTTTGTCTACGCCGTCGGAGTCAATCTTGGAGAGGACTTCCTTGGCTTCGTCCAGGCGGCCCTTTTGCACAAGATAACGGGGGGATTCCGGGAGCCTCCAGGCGGCAATTCCATAAAGCGCTGCCGGGATGATTTCGACCCAGAACATGATTTGCCAAGCCCTGAAGCCTCCAAAGCACATGTTGTTCGCAGAACCTGCGATGCGCACGATGAGGTAGTTCGAGAGCAGCGCCACGAAAATGCCAATCACGATGGCGAACTGCTGCATGGAGCCGAGACGGCCGCGCAGGTGGGCCGGTGCCGTTTCGGCAATATAGATAGGCGCGATGATACTTGCGACACCGATGCCCACGCCACCGATGACGCGCCATACGATAAAGTCAGGGATGCCAAACGGGACGCCTGAACCGATGGCGCTCACAAGGAACAGCGCCGAGGCGGCGAGCATGCAGCGCACGCGACCGAACGAATCGGCCAGGCGTCCAGCAAAGTAGGCACCGACCGCGGCACCGATCAGCGCAAGCGAAACAGCCCAGGCGAGCTGGTAATCTGTTGCATTGAAGTGAATTTTGAGGGCACCGTTTGCTCCATTAATCACGGAGGAGTCGAAGCCGAAGAGAAATCCGCCGATAGCCGCGGACAGGGTGATCAACATGATATGCCCGAAATTCGATTTTGCGTTAGACACTAGAACCTCTCTGATTTGAATGTTCTAGAAATAAACTATTTGATTCTTGCGCAAAAAACAACAAATGGCGAATAAAAAGCCGAAAAACATATTCCAAATTGGAATATGTTTGCTGTTTTTTGGTGCAAATGGCGTACGATTTCCCCTAAAAAGCTTTTTATGGATGGAGCATCAAGGCGATTGGAGTGTGTTTCAAATAGGGAGAGAACGCAGTTTTTATATAAAAAAAATTTGCTTCGGGAGCAGTTTTAATTTTTTTATAAGAAAGGAAGTCATGCAGAATTTGATGTGTATTACAGTGTTTTATTGACGGCAATGCGCAAGAGTGACTTCAGACACACTGCTGAGAGAACAAAGTGCGGTTTATGAACATTTTATTGAAATGAATGTATTTTATTCGTTATGAGCGTTTTTGTATTTTATACGGAAGTGAGTATCGGATGCGCATGTGTCCTGATGCTTCTCTTGTATAGTATTAAGCGGCTTCCCACTCCGCAATTGCGATTCACGCTATTCCACAGGTTGGTGCTGTGGCATATTCTTTATTTCTTTAGCGATGCGCTTTGGGCGCTGGTGAATGATAGCGTCCTTCCGAAAAATACGTTCAGCGTTCTGGCTGTGAATTACTCGAATGCGATTATTGCAGCGATTCTGTTCTATAGTTGCTTCATTTATGCAGAAATGAGTACGCGTCCTGAGATGACTCGCGTACAAATTCGCCATCTCCAGTCAAGGTTGCGGATTCCGATTTACGTGGAAATTGTGTTGTTGCTCGTCGCATTTTTAGTTGCTCCGGATTTTTGGCTCGATGAAAATCTAGAACCATGCGACCTTTATTACTTTATCTTGTCGTTCTTGCCGTTTGTCTACATCATGACGGTGACGGTCCGCTGCATTGTCCGTGGGCTTAAACCGCAGAATCGGCAGAACCTAAAGACATACCTGGTTATAGCGAGCTACACTCCGGGTTGCATTGTCGCAGCCGGGTTACAGATATTCTTATCGCTGACGACGCCGGTATTCTGCTTCTGGTGTACCATGATAATCTTGTTTGTCTATCTGAATTCGCAGAACCAACTGATTTCGACGGATCCCCTGACTTCGCTCAACAACCGTAACCAATTGCAGCGGTATCTGCTCTTGCAGCGGGAGGCGAAAACCTCCTTTGTGATTATGGTGGATGTGGACCATTTCAAGCAAATTAACGATACGTACGGGCACATGGAAGGCGACCGGGCGCTAGTGCTTGTTTCGCGGGCGCTCAAGAAAGCGTGTGGGCGGTTGAGAATGTCTATTTTCCTGTGCCGTTATGGCGGCGATGAGTTTTTAATGATTGCGCAGACGAAAACTCCCAAAGAGGTGCTCAAGGTGGTCCGGGGATGCCTGCAAGAAGAAATCGAGAATCGGAAAAGTTCGCTGACCTATACAATCGAGGTGAGCATGGGCTATGCCAACTGGGATGGCCGTGCTGCAACCTTTAGGGATAGCATTGTCGCTGCCGACCAGAAAATGTACGAAGACAAACGTTCGAGCGTTTAGGCTCCAGCCCCTAGCCTCTAAAACCCTATCCCTCTAATTTATTTCTCAGATAGTGCCTTGCGGTCCACGTGAAGTACAGAATGTCTGCAATGACGAGCGCGATGGCGCAAGCCAAGAATACGGGCTGGTGCATGCCGAAATGCCCTGCCATGGAACCTCCCGCTAAAATACCGGCACCGATACCGATATCCCAGCCGCTCAAATAGGTGCTGTTCGCTGTACCGCGCTGGTCGTGGCGGGCGAGGTTCACGCACATGGTCTGGTAACCTGGGAAGATAAGTCCAAGGCTTGTGCCGATAAGGAATGCCGCAACAAAGAAGGTTACGGGTGAGTGGCAGAATGCGAGCAGGACGTAAGCGACGATGTTCAAGGTCATTCCGGTGCCGACCAAATGGATCAGGTAGCCTTTGTCGATGAGCCTACCGGTCATGATGCGGTTGAGAATCAGTCCTGCGGCAATCAGTGCATAGAACCAGCCGGAACCCCCGATGCCGAGTTCCTTGGCGTAAAGCGCAATGTAGTTCGTGACGGGACCATAGGCGAATCCAACGAAGATGAAGTTGATGAACTGCGGAACGGCACGGGTGAGGAAGAATCGGTCAAGCGAAAGCGGTGGATGTGGCTTTTTCTCCTTGGGGGCAATTTTCAATGTCTGCACCAGAATGAGTCCGATGATACACAGGGCAAGCGAAATCACGAATACGATGGTGTCGCCGAAGGCTTCGTACAGGAACATGCCTGTCATGGGGCCTGTCGCAAACGCGAGGTTCACGCTGATGCCGAAGTAACCGATGCCTTCGCCACGGCGGCTTGCGGGTAGCGAGTCAATGGCGACCGTGTTACTTGCCGTGGTGGAAATCCCGAAGAAGAGCCCGTGCGCGAAACGTACTGCGGCAAGGATAGCGATGATGCTTACGGCCTTGTACCCGACAAAGCATGCGGTAAAAGCGAAGAACGTCCAGAAGTAAAGCGGCTTGCGGCTGAGCGTGTCGACTAGGAATCCGGCGAAGGGCCTGCAAGCAAGTGCGCCGATGGTGTAGAGCGAGATGACGATGCCTGCTGTTGCGTTGTCTGTTTGGAATTTTTCGATGATGTAGAGCGGGAGGATCGGCAACAGCTGGTAAAAACTGAAGAACAGTAAAAAATTCGCGGCAGCGACCTTTACGAAAGTCGCTGTCCAAAGTCTCGGAAGTTGCGCTTTGTCAGAAATTATCGAATTATCCATCATACACCTAAAATTGATAAACAAAATTTAACAATTATTAAGGCCCGATGTATAGCGCAGGCTTCATAATAAATGGCAAATCGCTCTAATCACGTATTTTCGACATTTGTATCGTTGGTGAGGAAAAATTTTTATATTACATTTCATGAGATTTTTCCCGAAAAGTTTCCTCCTTTTTTCTGCTGCTTTTTTGATGGCATCGTGTTTTTTCGATGAGAATTCTGGCGGATTATCTCCTAGTTCTGATGTAATATTGGAAAACGATCAAATTCCTGGTATGGTTCATGTCCGTGCCAGTGGTAAGGGCATTTTTTTAGGGACAAATGAACCTACTGCAAAAGTAGATGAACGCCCACAGACTCGTGTCGAATTTACTTATGATTATTCCATTTCTCGCCATGAAGTTATTTGTGCCGATTTTAACGGTGTAATGAAGGATGTTTCTGGATTGCAGTTGGAATGTGCTCAGGATTCCTTGCCCGTTTCGAATGTGACGTTCTTTGATGCCGTTCTTTATGCGAATGCTCTAAGTAGAAAGATGGGGCTAGATTCTGCTTATGCTTATACGGCGGTAGAATTGGATGCCGGAAAACATTGCATGGATTTGAAGGACTTTGCATTTATGCCCGCAGCGGGCGGCTTTCGGTTGCCGACAGAGGCAGAATGGGTCTTTGCTGCGGAACAGGCCTGGAATCCTGACCTTGGTTGGAATTTTGTGAATTCGGGCCTAGCGCCTCACAAGGTATGTACATCCGGTGAAAATACGCAGTACCTTTGCGACATGGCGGGGAACATGCTGGAGTGGGTAAATGATGTCCGTGCTTTGTATAACGGTGATTCCTTGAAGAATTTTGTTGGAGGTGTATTCAATAGCAATTCTGCTGCGGGAATTGTCAAGGGCGGGAGTTTCCGTAAAGCCCCTAACGAAATGCACTTGTACAAAAGAGGGGATGATTATCCGATTTTTTATTCAAGTAGGGCAGATTATGTTGGCTTCCGCCTAGTGTATGGTGCGATTCCTAACGCAGTGTATCTTTCTGAAGGTGGTAATGTTTCGCTGACTCCGATAGTCGCCTTGGTTAATGACGCCGAGATAAGGAATCTGACGGAATCCTATAAAGTCAAGTTGGCCTTTAGAAACGAGGAAACGGGTAACCTTGTCTATATAAGTTATGCTTCGAAAGAGGCCAAGGTGGTTGAAATTCAAGATACCATTGATGTTTACCATCCAGAAATTTCTCCCGACGGGCATCGAGTCGCATTCTGTACGGCTGCAGAAGGCGAGGCTGGTCCATCGTCTGTTTACGTTCGTGATTTGGATGATCTTGGGAACAACTTGGTTAAGTTGGATGTGCCGGGAGGTGCTGCTATCCCCAGGTGGAGAGTGAAGCCAAATGGAGACACGGTCATTGTCTATGTGACATCGCCCTATAATAACGATGGCGACCAGTTCTTGCAGGAAAGTACTTGGGAGGTCCCGTTTGTCAATCGTAAATTTGGAACCCCTAGAAAACTTTTTGATGGGGCGTATCATGGAGGTGTTTCAGATGACGACCAATTGGCTGTTTCGGGCTCGCCGAGACTCCGTGCTCGTGAAGCGACTTTCAATGGAACATTTATTGTAGAGAATCATGATATTTGGTATAACAGAGAACAGGCGTGCAATGTATCTTTGTCGAAGGATGGAACCAAACGGACGTTGTTCTTGGATTTTGGCGGAAGCGTTGGCCGGAGCTTTGTTGGAACCGATTATAAGGTACACGAAGAACTGTTGATTGTTGATAGCACGGGCAATCTAATCCAAGCTGTTCCGACCCTTGCAGGATTCCGTTTTGATCATAGCGAATGGGCCGGTGGCATATTGAAGGATTCTGCCAGCAACCTGGTTGTCGTTTCGCTGACCAATATCAGCGAGGCCCATGAATACATTGCGTTAGTGGACTTGAAGGACAATAGCGTCCATCCCCTTGTTCAGGGGGGCGACCTTTGGCATCCGTGTCTGTGGGTGCGCCAAGAAAACGCCAGCCATCCGAAGCCGGTTGTTGACAAGGACAGTGCCGGAGCCTATTTCGAGTACGATGCGTCGAATCCGCTGATATTCTCTTCGGTAGAATTGGCGATGCACATGAAGTCGTTTTGGAAGTACTGTGATAAAGTCGAGGCTGTTGCGTTTGGAAGTTCCATGATTTTGAATGCCGTTATTGAAACGACTACGGAATCCTTCTTCCTTATGAACATGGGAACGTCATTAAGCGATGTTCATCTTGCGGAATATTTGCTGAAAAACTATTTCTTGCCGTACGCCCCTAACCTTAAGGTTGTTGTTTTGGAACTCACGCCAGGCTTGCTTTTCAGATTTTTTGAAGAAAGTGCTGGCTGGCTAATTAACCACTCGCCGGGACTCATGTACGATTTGAATCATTTGTCCAAAGAAACAAAGCAGGAAATTGCCGATTTCAGTTTGGATCAGGAATATCCAAAAGATTTGTTTGCTCAGCAATATCTCCCAAATACGTTCCTGTTGCCGCCAGCGGGTTGGTTAGCGCCCAATATATCCGTGAACGTGTCGGAGATGCATGCTGATATGCAGAATGTCCAAAGCAGTTTGGATGCTATCAAATCTATAAAACGGATGGCTGATTCTTGTGGCCTTGCCCTTGTTGCTGCGATAACTCCGCGTAACCCGGCATACCGCGAAACGGAGGCCTTTGATATTTTTGGGCCTAAATGGGATGTTGCCCATGAATTGATACAGGCTGTTGCCGATATGGGAATTCTGATTTTTGACGAGAACAAAGATGGCTTACATGATTACACAGAAGAAATGGCCGCCAACGAGTATCATGTGAGTTACCTTGGAGCAGCGCAGTTCACTGAACGGCTGGATTCCCTGCTGAAGACCTTGCCGATCCCCCGCTAGACAATAACTACCTACCGTCTACTGTCTACTGTCTACTTTTTCTCCAGCATCACGATGGTTTCGAGGTGCGGGGTTCCTGGGAACAGGTCGAGCGGCTGCACTTCGCGCACGCGGTAGCCGTAGCGTTCCCATTCCTTGAGCGAGGCGGGAATCTCGTCGGTGCCGCAGAACACGTGGGCCACGCGGACGGGTTTGCGCATGGCGAGCGCATGAATCACGCCGGGTTCGCAGCCCTTGCGCGGCGGGTCCAGCAGGATTTTTTCCGGTTCGTTCGGGATGGGGCGCGGGAGCCTGGTTTGGACAAAGTCCTCGTCGATCTTGCCTGCGACAAAGCGGTAGTTTTTCTTGAGGTACTTGGCCGACGCCTTCGCGCTTTCGATGGAGAGGCCTTCCCATTCCACGCCGAGTACGGACTTGGCCGCTTCGCCGAGTGCAAAACTGAAGAGGCCGTAACCGCAGTACAAATCCAGGAAATGGTCTTCCTTGGTGAGCGAAAGCATGCGGCTTGCCGCCTTGATGAGGTTGTGGATCTGGCTCTCGTTAATCTGGCTGAATCCCGTGACGGGGTACTTGAGGCTGAATTTCCCGAGGTTGAGGCTCAGTTCGCGCGGGCCGTAGAGCTGTTTGAAGTTGAGACCGTCTGCCGGGCGCTTCGCTTCCAGGTAGTACGCGGATTCGGTGGTGTCCACGTAGGCATGCGCCGCCGTCACGTGGAAGGGGGAATCCTTCAGCGCGTCCGAAATCAACTTGAGCTTGCGCACGATGCTCGCGTCAATCTTCTTGATGTTGAAAATGACGATGCGGTACTTGTACGTGCCGCGGATGATAATCCAGTTGAGCGCGTAGGCGAGCGGCTTGTACGCAGGCGAAATCAATTTTTCAAAAAGGAAATCGTAAATCTTGTTGTGCTCTTCGGGTTCGAGCATCGATTCCTGGCGGTCGAACTGGAGGTTGCCCGGCTCCATGAACACGCGGCGCTTGCTCGTGGTGCGGTACCCGCGGGAGAGCGGGCTTGCGATTACTTTCTGCGGGTTGCCCGCGAGGCGGTTCACGTCCCAGAATTCCTGGATGGCGAGGTCTTTGACGTGGAGCTCGTCCTTGTAGTCGAGCATGGCGAGCGATTCGCCGTGGGCGGAATCGGCTTCGCGGGTGTAGTTCGGAATCTGGTGTGCGATGGCTTGTTCGAAGAGCATAGCCCCAAATTTAGAAATTTCGGCACAAAAAAGGACCCCCCGAATGGGAGGTCCAAGAGCGGCGGACCGGGATCGAACCGGCAACCATTAGCTTGGAAGGCTAAGGCTCTACCATTGAGCTACCGCCGCGAGCATGACCAATTATACAAAAATATGCCCGATTTTAAAGGGGTGCCTTGAAAGCTATTGGAGTTTTTTCGAAAAAATGCTATCTTTTGGCCCACGTTAATCATTTTTCAGAGGTAGCTCAACTTGGCGATACAAAACCCCCGCGACCGCCGCATGCCGAACAGGCAGAGTGACGGGACCCGTATCAACGAAGATATCCGTATTTCCCCGATCCGTCTCGTGAAGGAAGACGGCGAAGCTGTCATCATGGAGACCAGCAAGGCTCTGCAGATGGCGAAAGACGCCGGACTGGACCTGGTGGAAGTCTCTCCCAACGCCAAGCCTCCTGTATGCCGTATCATCAACTACGGCAAGTACAAGTTCGAGCAGCTGAAGAAGGCCAAGGCCGCCAAGGCCAAGCAGCACGTGGTGAAGCTCAAAGAAATCAAGATGCACCCGAAGACTGCGACCAACGACTACCAGTACCGCATCAAGCAGGCCGGGGAGTTCCTGCAAGATGGCATGAAGGTCAAGCTTATTATGCAGTTCCGTGGGCGCGAGATGGCGCACATGGACTACGGCAAGCGCCTCATGGAACAGGCCAAGATCGACCTCGCTCCGTATGGCGATTTGGAAATGGATTCGCGGGTGGAAGGCAACACGATGCTTTCTATCTACGGTCCGAAACGCGGTGCAGGTGCTGCTAAAAAGCAGGACCAGGCACCAAAGCCCGTAACCGAGCCAAAGGCAGCAGGTGAGGCTTCAACTTAATAACCGAAGAGGTAAAAATGCCTAAGATGAAAACACATAGCGGTGCTAAGAAGCGCTTCCGCGTGACGGGTTCCGGCCACGTCAAGTTCAAGCGCGCTGGTATGCGCCACATTCTTGCCAAGATGACCACCAAGCGTAAGCGTACCCTCCGTAAGGGTGCCCTCGTCAAGAAGGTCGACATGTTCCACGTCAAGCGTCTGCTTGTCCAAGCATAAGGAGTGTAAGAATGCCACGCGCTAAAACCAGAGTTCCTTCCCGCGAACGCCGCAAAAAAATCCTCAAGGCCGCCAAGGGTTTCTATGGCCGTCGCAAGTCGAACCTTCGCCTTGCCATTGACGCCGTTGCCCACGCCGGTCAGTATGCCTACGCTCACCGCCGCGACAAGAAGGGTGACTTCCGCTCTCTGTGGATTGTCCGCCTCAATGCCGCTGTTCGTGAATTCGGCATCAGCTACAGCCAGTTCATTTACAAGCTCTCCAAGGCTGGTATCAAGATGAACCGCAAGGTTCTCGCCGATATGGCCGTCGCCGACCCCGAGGCTTTCGCCAAGGTCGTGGAAGTTGTGAAGGCTGCCTAATTTGGACGAAAGTTCAGATTAGCTGTAACTGCATCTTAAACGCGAGAAATTGCACCCTGCTTTGCAGGGTGCTTTTTTGTTGTCATCCCCGCCTCCGGGCGGGGATCTCCCTTACAGGGGATTAGAAAAAGTCCGTGGACAGTTCTGTCTTCTTGCGGCCGGCCGGCTCGATGACGGCGGCGGAGAACTTCGCGGCCTTGAACAGGTTGCTCGTTGTCGCGACGACTTCGTCTTCGGTCATGGAGAGGATGGTCTTCTCGGATTGTTCCATGGTGCGGAATTCGCCGAGATGGAGCGTCTGCTCGGCCATGCGGATGACGCGCTTTTCGGGACTGTCGGCGCCGAGGTACATGCTGCCCAGGATGTTCGCCTTGGTGCGCTCGAATTCTCCCTTCTTGAATCCGTGCTTCAAAAAGTTGCGGGTCTCCACGAGCGAGAGGTCAAGCGCAGTCTTGAGCTGGTGCGGATCGGTGGCCAACGACACTCCCCAGTCCACGCAGTCGCAGTAGATGTCGGCGGTGGAATACACGGAGTAGGCGAGACCCTTGTCTTCGCGGATTCGCTGGAACAGGCGGCTTGCCATGCCTGCTCCCATTGCCACGTTGAAAAGCGAGAGCGCGCAGCGGGCACGGTCGTCCATCATGCTGCGGTCAAAACTCAACCCCCAGAAGAGGTTGGACTGTGCGATGTCTTGCTTTTGCACGACCTTCACGCTGTTGTGCGCCTTGTAGGTGTCTGCCGGTGCTGCACTGATTGTTTTCTTTTGTGCGAATTTTTCAGTACAAAGTTTAACAAGTTCTTCGTGGTCTACCTTGCCCGAGGCGCAGATAAGTAACGGAATTTCGCTAATCACCTGTTCCCTGTACTTGAGCATCTGCTTGTGCGTGAGGGCCTTGACCTGCTTGATATTGCCCGTGATGGAATGTGCGATGCCGCAGCCCTTGAAGTGAATGGCGTTGAATACGTCGCCCACGATTTCTTCGGGAATGTCGTCGTAGCTGTGGATTTCCTCGATGATGACGCGGCGTTCCTTTTCCATTTCCTTCTTGTCCATGCGCGGGTGCATGAGCATGTCGGCGATGACGTCAACAGCGGTGGGAAGGTGGCTGCGTTCAATTTGTGCGTAAAAGCCAGTCTCTTGGCGGGTGGTGTATGCTTCGAGATTTCCGCCGTGGTCTTCGATGGCTCGGGCGATTTCAAGTGCGGAGCGGTTCTCGGTTCCCTTGAACACGAGGTGCTCGTAAAAGTGGCTCAGTCCAAATTCATCTTTTGCTTCGTGGCGGCTTCCGCGCGGCACCCATGCGCCGATGGCGGCGGAATAGGCGTGAGGCATGTAGTCTGTGAGAATTGTAATTCCGTTATCGAGAACAGTCTTTTTAACAATTTGCTTCATAGGGTATTAGGGGCTAGAATCTAGAGGCTAGGATCTAGGGGCTAGGATCTAGGGGGTAGATCTCCTCTCTTATTGGCGTACTCGCGATGCTTTGCTTTGATTTCTTCGCTGACATTTGTGCATTCTTGGAGTTTGTAGTAAAAGTCTTCGATTTGCTTCGGAGTGTAAATCGTCTTGCGGCCCGATATGCGCTTGAGCAGGGTTTCTTGGAGTTCGCTGCAATGGACGATGCTCCAGAATTCGTTGTTCTTGGGAACCTTGCGGAGTGTGCAGCGATCGCTGAATACGATGATCGAGATAAAGTGCGCTTGCTCGCGGCGGATTTTCAAGAAACGTTGCAGCGAAAGGATGTGGCCGATGTTTTGCCGTACCGGGTTGTAGAACGTGTGTTCGGTATTTGCGTTCAGGTACTGGTTCCAGCGCTCGCTTTCAAAATCTCCGGAAATCTCGCCGGAGAGGTTCTTGCTTTCGAGCACGTAGATTCCCGACTGGTGTAACAGCAATGCGTCCACTTCGGTGTAACCGGTGCGTGCCGGCACGTAGAGGTTGCGAAGCAGTACGTACTTGCGCTTGTCGGTGTCGCAGACGCGGGCCACGAGGGCGGCCATCGCCGCTTCGCCGAAAATGCCTCGCGGGTCGTTTACGATGCGTTCGTCGTTGAATTTCGGGTCGGGCTTGAAAAAGGTTTCGCTGCGGGTGGGCGCCTGCGTCACGCCGAAACCGCCCAGTTCGTAAGGGCGTCCGAATTCGTGCAGGTTGCTGCCTTGGTGCCGTTCGTGCTCAAAATCGCGGAATGTCTTGCGGCGGCCGTCGCCATGGTACATCTTCGGGTTTTTCTTGGGAGCCTTGCTCTTGATCTTGAAAAAGATAAGAGCGAGCAGCAGGATTAAACCGAGAAGAGTCGTTAGCGAAAAGGACATGCCGTAAGTATAGAAATTGTCTTACACTCTGCCGAAGCGGCGCGTCTTGCGGAAGGGCTTGTCGCCGAAGCTGCGCTCGTCGTGGTCCTTGTGGAATTTGCGGTCGCCGAACGCCTTTTCGCGGCGGGCCTTGCGGTTTTCGAAAGGCTTGTCCCCGTCGAACTTACGGCCACGGCGTTCACCGTCGCGGTGGAAACTGCGGCTGGCGCGGGGCCTTGTGCCCGGCGCGGGGCCGCTGGGCGGCTCGTCGGTCATCAGGCGGAAGCGGGCTTCGTTCCCGCGGATGGTCATTCCCGACAGAATGTCGAGGACTTCCTGCGGCATGGTCTCGGGGAGTTCCACGGTGCTGAACTTGTCGAACAGCTTGATGCGCCCGATGTTGGAACTGCTGATGTTGCCTTCGCCGGCGATGGCGCCCACGATGTCCTTGGGGGTCACGTGATCTTTGCGGCCGACGCCCAGGTAATAGCGCAGGTAGCCTTCTTCGACACCGTTGGTGCCTTCTTTACGTTCCTTGCGGAGACGGCTCTTTTCTTCGCGGTCGAGCCCGAAGTTGTCGCCCCTGTCGCCTCTATCGCGGCCACCGCGTTCGCGCGGGGTGTCGAGCGGCTTGAGTTCCGGGAAGAGCGGCTGCTTCTTTTGCCACACCTTGATGACGGCGGCGGCGATGTCGATGGCGGTCAATGGCTCTGTGGTGCGTTGTTCGGTCACTTCGGCAGGCTCAGTGACCTTGCTTGCTTCGGTTGTAGACTCAGGTTCCTGAGCTGGTTGAAGAGCCGAGCCTTCATTGACCATGCTCTGCACGAGTTCCTTGAACTTGTCGAGTTCACCGTAGCTGAGGACGCTCTTGATCTTTTCCTTGAACGCATTGACGCGCTTGGCGCTGATGACGTCGGCCGTGGGCGTTTCCATCGCTTCGATAGGCTGGCGAGTCGCCTTCTCGATAATCTTGAGCATTCTCTTTTCGCGTGGCGTGATGAAGAGAATGGCGTTTCCGCTGCGGCCTGCGCGGCCCGTGCGTCCGATGCGGTGCACGTAAGATTCAGTGTCGAAAGGAATATCGTAGTTCACCACGTGCGTGATGCGGTCCACGTCGATACCGCGGGCGGCCACGTCAGTCGCGACAACGATATCAAGCTTGCCCATCTTGAGGCGGTTGATGGTGCGTTCGCGCATGGACTGGGCGAGGTCGCCGTTCAGCGGGGCCACGTTGAAGCCGCGGCTTTCGAGCTTTTCGGCAAGTTCGGTGGTGTTCTGCTTGGTGCGCACGAAAATCAGCACGCCGTCAAAGTCTTCGCCTTCGAGCACGCGGGCGAGCGCTTCGAGCTTGTGCTCGTTTTTCACCAGCAGGTAGCGCTGTCGGATGTTCTCGACAGTGGTCGTCTTGCCTTCGATGCGGGCTTCTTCGTATTCGCCCAGGTGCTGGTCGATAATCTTCTTGACTTCCTTGGGCATGGTGGCGCTGAAAAGCGCGCGCTGGGCATCGTTGGGGATTTCCTTGAGGATGGTCTCCACGTCTTCCATGAATCCCATGTCGAGCATTTCGTCGGCTTCGTCGAGCACGATGGCCTTCACGCCCGAAAGCACGATGGAACCGCGCTTGATATGGTCAATGAGGCGGCCCGGGGTGGCGACCACGATGTTCGCCTGGCGCTTGAGGGCGCGGAGCTGCACGGCGATATCCTGCCCACCGTAGACGGGGACCACGTGGACCTTCGGCATCTTGACCGCGTACTGCTGGATCGCTTCGGCCACCTGGATAGCGAGTTCGCGGGTCGGGGTGAGTACGAGCATCGAGGTCTCGTGCCCGTTGAAACTGAGCCTCGAAAGCAGCGGGAGCGAGAATGCTGCTGTCTTTCCGGTGCCGGTCTGTGCCGTGCCGAGCAGGTTTGCTCCCTGCAAAAGTGCCGGGATCGCCTTCGCCTGGATGGGGGAGGGAGTCTCGTAGTTCAGGGCCTTGATGGCTTCAAGAACTTCGTCCGCAAGTCCGAGGTCTTCGAAAGTTACGAGGGCTTCGTCGCCCAGATCGTCGTCAGAATCGGATTCTTCAGCCGGTTCTTCGTCTTCGGCGTTTAAGGATGGTGAGCTTGCCGAACCATCTGTCGCTTCGGTAATTTCGGGCTGTTCGACCTCGCCTTCTTCGAATTCGACCTTTTCGCCGACTTCGATGGCGGATTTTGCCCCTTTCTTGAGCACGTCGCCTTCTTCGTCCACGACGACACCGTTCGGGTTCAGCGCGAGGAAGGCGGCTTCGTCAGCCTCGTCCTCGTCGGCACCGCCGGCAATTGCGTCCAGAAAGGCGTTGGCCTCGCGAGCGATTTTGGATTTGGGGTCAATAGATTCTTCAGGAATACGTTCTTCGGTATTCTTCGTCATAATGCACCTTCAGGACCCGTAAACTTCATCTGCGGCCCATGCCGCACTATCAAAAGGTTCGAAAATTCCTGAAAGTTTCGGGAAAAAGAACCTAGAAAAGCCCCGAAGCGCACTCGCGCTTATAAACCTGAAGTCTTTTTGGATCCGATTTTATTGGATTTGAGGCCAAATGTAGAAATAAAAAAACGGAATCAAAGGGTTTTTGTTAGGGGGATAGACAAAGGGATGTTTTTTTTCTACATTGTGCGAACCTCGGAGAGATGCCAGAGTGGTCGATTGGGCCGGTCTCGAAATCCGGAGTCTGTCACAGGACCGAGGGTTCGAATCCCTCTCTCTCCTGAAAAAATATGGAGCCCCTTGTGGGCTCCATATTTTTTCATAAGGGATACTCCGAACCCTCGAAGAGGGTTCGACAGACGTCTGCGGAACGAAGTGAAGCGCAGACGTCTGAGATTTTGGCCGAAGGCCAGAACCCGAAGGGCTGCGCGGGAACGTAGTGACCGCGCAGTCCATCCCTCTCTCTCCAGAGAGAGGGAAGACTAAAGAACGAAGTGAGATTGTTGTCTTATCCCTCTCTCTCCTGAAACAAAGGCTATACTTTCATAAGGCTGCGCGGGAACGTAGTGACCGCGCAGTCCATCCCTCTCTCTCCTGAGAGAGAGGGATGACAAAAGAACGAAGTGAGATTGTTGTCTTATCCCTCTCTCACCTGAAAAAGAGGGTCGACATCTCTATCCTGAGATCCGTTATACGCTTCGATTTACTACCACGAATATCCTGTTGCTAGGACAATCCTTGCAGTCGAATTATTCTTAAAATGAAGTCTCTTGCGAACTCGAATGTGGAGTTGCCCCCCTTGTTCACGATTGAAGTCTTCTGGAACATTAATCCACAACAAATGGTGCCCATTGGGACAACTTTCATCATCATGCGACACTTCTCCAACAAGAACGGTATCATCAATGTGAAAAGAGATATTCATGAAATCGTTCGGAAGATAGTATGCGCTATCGGGTAAAGTTGCCGATTTTTTCCAATTCTTGTCAAAACAGAGCGAAAAATAATCACCATACTTAATAAAAGGAACATCTATAACCTGTTCCTCGTCAGAATCAAGATTTACAGGATGTTCCCAGAGGACATGATAAGAAGTCCAGCCAGTCTTAACTTTGTAGCCATGCCTATAATGGTAACACCCGACAAGACACAAGATTATCGCCAAAAGGGAACTCAACTTTGCCATACGAATCTCTGTAGAGAATGACTAATGCCCATCATGCCATAAATATATACACAATCGCTTGCAAACGTACGTTTGTACGTATTGGGGACTATAGTCTGGCGATTTCTTCTATGGAGAGACCGGATATAGCGGCAATTTTTTCGGCAGGATCCCCGTAATCACGCATGGCCTTCGCCATTTCGCGAGTTTTTTCAGAAACGCTTTCGGCAACCTTCGCGTCAATTTCTTTCGCGAATTCCTCAAAGACGCCGTCGACCATAACATTGTGGTCCCATTTTTCGTGATACATTTTTTGGTATACCTCGAATTCTTCCTTGCTGAAGTTAGATACTTTTGAACTTTCTGTCAAGTGTTCGAACTTTTTCTCGTCCAACTCGGCGGGCAGTTCCTTAAGCCGGTTCAGAAAACGAAAGAAAAACAGCCACTTGCTCAAGTCGTCGGATTTCTTTTTGATAAAGAAGGGAACCTTCGAAAGTTCAACAGTCGTAAAATTGTAGGCATCCACAAATTGTGCACCCGTTTCAAGATCGGTAACGGCAGCACGGTGCACAATCCGGTTGTCATCAAACACCTTATGTCGCGCGAATGCAATCACGTACGTGGGTTTTATATCGTAATTCCAATCATCGCCGGGTTCTGCCTGATTCGCGATTATCTCGCTGGCGTAGAAAGCTAGCCTTTTCAGGAAGTGGTCTTGCCTGCGAATTTGCACCTCTATCTCAATGAGGTTGCCCATGTCGTCTTCGCAATGCAAGTCAAAAATCGCCGTGCGGGATTCCCTGCTCCCGCTCAGGTTTTTCGCCACGTTGCGAGTCCACACGTTCTTGATGGGCCGCTTGAGCTGAGGTTCCAGCAGGTCGTTCAGCAGGTTCACAAGGTTTTCACGGCTTGAAGGTTTGTCCGGGTCGAAGGCCTTCTTGAAAGCGAGATCCACCAGTAAATTTGCAAACGGGCTTTTCTCACCCGGTTTTACTATACAGTCCTTAAGCGGCTTGCGCTTGGCCATTGTACATTCCCCTGTCGATATTGTCGATGAATATTTCAAACACCGACAATATAAACCGGCAAGAAGCACAAGTCAAGACAAATTAATTTTGCAAAAAATAGGTGGACAAAAATTTCGTTTGGAACGTCTATATAATTAGGGATTCTATTTCTCACCCACAGAATAATTGCCAGTTACAACAACAAGACGTGGGTTTGCAATTTTACGTAGCGCAACGGTATCGCCTTTCACAACGTTAATTTTAACAGGTGGAGGCAATCGTCCCCATTCATCCAAATCATGTGGATTGCTGTAAAATGTCCATTTAACGCAGTCGCTTTCCATTATCTGGAACTCAATAGTTAAAGGGTTGTCGAAATCAATGTCGGCAGGTAAATCACTATTAAGAAGTTGCAGTCCATGGCTATCATTATAAAACCAACAGGCCCCATTCTCCGCCCATACCGCACTGTCCGTCATTATCTCATGAGAAAATCTACCCATAGAAATTCGAGCTTTAATCTTCAAGCCTTCAACAACTTTCAGGTTTCCCGCATTCGAAATGAAGTCAAAGCACAAATTTATATTAACCGTCCTTCTGCTATCATGTTCCTTTATGTGAAATACATGCTTTTCCGTATTGGACAAATCAATCGGAATTACTCTCATAACTTTGAAATACCCAAAAGATTTGTTTATAAACCGGATTTGCTCACTAGTACAAGCCGTCAATAAAAATAAAATACCCAATATGTACAGCAGTATTTTTAGCATATATATTTCTACGCTGAATAACCAAGGCTCGTCATGCCATAAATATATACAGAATCGCTTGCAAACGTACATTTGTACGTATTGGGCATGGTACAAAAAAAGAACCCACCTTTCGGTAGGTTCTTTTTTATACCCCCAAGCGGGTTTGAACCGCTGTTGCGGGAATGAAAATCCCGAGTCCTAGGCCACTAGACGATAGGGGCGTCTTGCGTAGGGCCAAATATAGGAAAATATGTGTTTTAGTCAAGGGCTCCCAGTGTTTTTTTTTTAATTTTTTATCGTGATATTGCAAAAGCGGCTCAAAAAATCCATTTTCGGCGGTCTGTTCCGGTTTATTCCCGTTGCTCTTTTGGCGAGTGCATCGGATGCGGCCCTGCTTTGGGGAATCCGCGCCTTTATGCGGATTCTGTCGGGCGAGCCGGTTGTCGGGCTTACGGAATGGATTGCCCTGATGCTCCTTTTGACCGTTTTGCGCTTCGTGTTCATGCTCTGGAAGGTCCGCATTTCCGAAAAGTGGGCCTATGGCGTGGGGGCGCTCGTCTTGGGGTGGTTCCTGCGCACGCTGAGGAACCTTGCCCCCTCGAATTTTCACGGTCCGGAGGGGGAGCGTGCTGTCGAGTCGGCCTACGAATCGACCCAGGTGTTGCAGTCCAACAGTTCGGTATGCTTCCAGGCGGTGCAAGCCGTTCTACAGCTCGTCGTCTTTTTGCCGGTGCTTTTTTACATCTCGTGGCCGCTTACTTTGTTCCTTTTCGTGGTCGTCGTGCCGCTGATTGGCTGGATGCAGCGCAAGATCCACCGGATGGGGCCCGAAGAGGAGTCTCTCCTGGAGGCCCGTGCGGTTTTCCGCCAGGACCTTGGGCTTGCCCGCAGGCTGTTCCGCCGGTGGAGTTCTCGTTACGAACGGAACCACGTTTCCGGCGGCCTCATGGAATCCGTGCGTTCGCTGCGGGACCGGGGGCTTTCGACTTCTGTCCGCAAGGGGGCACTTTCGCTCACGGCAGAGACGGTCTCGGTGCTTGCCATGGTGGTGGTCCTGGCGTTCTGCGCCAAGCTAATTTCTTCGGGCTGGATGGACGGTACGGGGCTCGTGTTGTTCTGCTCGGCCGTGCTGCTTTGCTACAAGCCGGTTAAGGAATGCGCCAGGGTGGTGCCCCAGATGCGCGCTTCGGCCACTGCGTACAACGTTCTTGTCCGCTTTGGCTGCCTCCCCAAACGCAAGCCGTGCGGGGGCAACCGCGACGATGGCCTGCATGTGGATGACGGGCGCTTCCAGTACGAGGGGAGCGATGCCGCCCTGTTTCGCGGGATTTCTTTTTCGTGGGACCGCTCCAAGCCGGTGCTGCTGCGTGGCCGCAACGGGGTAGGCAAGTCGACGCTTTTGCGCCTTGCGGCGGGCCTGGAAGAATGGCAAGGGGATGCCAAGATGCCCCGGGACGTGTTCTTTGTTGCGCAAGACCTGGAACTTCCGCCAAGGTTTATTTTGCAAGAGCTTCTCAAGCGGAAATCCGGCACCATCGACAAGTTTATTCAAGCCTCCGGGACCGAAAAACTTGTGCCCAGGGAAAGCCTTTCTGGGGGCCAGCGTGCCCGCGTCGCCTTGCTGTGGGCGCTTGCTTCTGATTCGAGTACGGTGCTTCTGGACGAGCCTTTCGCTTCCATCGCCCTCGCCGACAGGGAACCGCTTTTGGAGTCGTTCCTGGATGCGGCGGCAGCGCTTCACAAGTGGACTATCGTCGTGAGTCACGACAGCCTGGGTGCCTCCGTCGAAGGGCGCTTCCGCGTTGTCGATATGGAAGCCCTGGTGGGAGGTGGCGTTGTCGAAGGTTAGCCCGTTCATCTACCGGTATCGCGGGTACATCCTTGCCGTCATGGCGTTTGCCATGCTGCTGCTCCCGTTTGCTCTGGATGTCCGGCCTGCTGACCCGTTCGGCTCGGTTCTTGGGCTTGCCGCCATCGTGCTTTGCCTCTTGTGTAACGCCTTGGGCCTTGTGCTTCGTGTGTGGGCGCGTCGCTATATTGGGGAACATACCCGCGGGAGCGTGCACGCTGCCGAATCTCTTGTGACTAGTGGCCCTTACGCCTATATCAGGCACCCGCTTTACGTGTCGAATACGGCTTTTGCCTGCGGGCTGGTGCTGCTCCAGTTCGGGATTTCGCCTTTGGCTCTCCCTTTTGTGCTGGCTGTCGTCCTTTTCGAGGTGGCGCTTTCCCGTGCGGAGGATCGTTTTTTGGAAGGGCGTTTTGGGGATGCTTGGCAAGCCTGGGCGAAGGAAACGCCCCCATTTTTCCCTGGTTTGAGAAGCCGTGTGGGCGGTGGCCGGACGGCGAAACTGGCAAAACGCACCCGTTGGAAGGCCTTTGCGGCCGATGCCTCCACGTGGGCGTGGCTCGTGTTTGTTAATTTTCTTGTGGTATGTTCAAGGTCGTTGATTTAGCCCGCGTGGCATTAGGTTCTGTCGCCCAGGTGGCGTCCAAGGTGCCGGTTGTCGAACAGACGTTTCACATGAAGGAACGTCTCTACGGGCCGTGGCCCGAGGGCCCTTTCTTGTGGATGCACGGGGCGAGTCTCGGGGAATGCAAGATGCTTCTGAACCTCGCGACCTTCCTGCAACAGGATTTGCCCGGTTGCCCTAAGATTTTGCTCACGACGCAGAAAGCAGAAATTTTGCCCTTCCTCAAAGAGACTGCTCCTAGTGTTGAATCCGCCATTGCTCCTGCCGATACGCCAAGTGCGATGAGAACGTTTGTTCAAAGTGTCCGCCCGCTGGGGTTGATTCTTGGGGAAAACGAATTGTGGCCTGGCTACCTTTCGGCGATGCACCGTCGTAATGGGCTCTCTCCCGTGGCGCTTGTTTCGGGCCGGTATCGTTCCTCGCTTCCGGGGGTAGACATGTCTGCCATTGGCTTTGCCTGCATGCAGACGGGTTCGGACCTCGCTCGCTTTTTGAATGTTGCTGCCCGTGGTAACATCTCGAAGATGATGATCGGGGGTGACTGGAAACTTTTGCCTTGGGCGCGTTCGAATGCAAAAATCGAGCCCCCTGAAAATCCGACCGTAGATACAGCGTTTATCTCTATGCACATGGCCGAATGGGCGAGCCTTTCGCGCATGCTGTTCTCGTCTATCATGCGCCAGGAATCGGTGGTGCTCGTTCCGCGTCATCTTTCGGAGCTGGATGCCTTCCGCAAGGCTTTGCACGACCAGGAAATCATGATATTGGACTGGCCGCTGGTGCAGAAGGGTGCTGTGTCTGTCGTTAGCCAGTACGGACGTACCACGGAAGTTTTTGCGACGTCGCGCACTTGCGTCATTGGCGGATCGTTCTGCCGTAACCTTGGTGTACATGATTTTTGGGAACCGCTCCAGATGGGCGTTGCTACGTGCATTGGCCCCTATGCCTCGGGGAAAAAGGAATGTATCGAATCGCTTTTGCGCGAGGGCGTTGTTACGCAGTTGAAATCGACCGCAAGTTATTCGAAGCGTCCCTTGCCCGATGTGCGGTTGGTGCGCACGTTCCTAGCTCATGAACAAGCTAAAATTATGGATTCCTACAACCAGCTTTTGGATTACCTGAAGGAATTGCTCTGATGAAAAAATTAGTCCTTGCTACGCCCCGCGGTTTCTGTGCCGGCGTGGACCGTGCTATACATGTGGTCGAGAAAGCTCTCGAAAAGTTTGGTGCTCCTATCTATGTGCGCCACGAAATCGTACACAACCAGTTCGTGGTCGATTCCCTCAAGAGCAAGGGCGTCGTCTTTGTCGACGAGGTCGACGAGGTCCCGGAAGGCTCCGTAGTCATCTTTTCGGCTCACGGCGTGGCCGAACACATCTATGCCGATGCCGAGAAAAGGCACTTGCATGTGCTGGACGCGAGCTGCCCGCTGGTGCTCCGCGTACATTATAGTGCAAAACGCCACTACGCCGCTGGCCGTCACATCATCCTTATTGGCCATGCGGGCCATGCCGAGGTGGAAGGCACCCTGGGGCAACTTCCCGAAGGTTCCATTACGCTCCTCCGCAACGAGCAGGATGTGGAAAACTTGGTCATCCCCGAGGGCAAGGAACTGGCCTACATCACGCAGACTACGCTTTCGGTGGCAGAGACCCGCAAGATTATTGCCGCGCTCAAGTTCCGTTTCCCCAATATTGTCGGCCCAGAAGCTGGGGATTTGTGCTATGCGACCGGGAATCGCCAGGCGGCGGTCCTCGATCTTTGCAAAAAAATCGACCTTTTGCTGGTCGTCGGGGCAAAAAACTCGTCAAATTCCTCCCGTCTTATGGAATTGGGGCTTGAACAGGGCATCCAGAGCCACCTTATCGCCGGGGTGGACGACCTGGATCCGGCTTGGTTCGACAAAATCGATGCTGTTGGCCTGTCCAGCGGTGCCAGTGCGCCTGAAATTCTAGTTCAGGAGGTCGTCGAGTGGCTGAGGGACAAGTTTGGCCCGATTTCAATCGAAAATTTCGTAAAATTGGTAGAATCGACCAAATTTAACCTCCCGAAAGAACTGCAAAATTGAAATTGCAATGAAAATGGTTGACAGTTTCGAAACTTTTAACTAAAATTGGTGTCCGTAAAAAACAACGGAGTTTAATTATGAGCCGTATTTGTGAAGTCACCGGAAAAGCCGGCCTCGTGGGCAACATGGTTTCCCACTCTAACCGTAAGAAGTTGATGAAGCAGCTTCCGAACCTCCAGAAGAAGCGTTTCTATATCCCCGAAGAAGATCGCTGGGTGACCCTCCGCGTGAGCGCCGCTGGTCTCCGCACGATCAACAAGCTCGGTATCCAGACCGTAGCTCAGGAACTCGGAATCTAATTCCCGTTTCGGAACGAAATTTAACCGCCAAGGCAGCCCTTGGCGGTGTTTTGTGTATCTGTATAAGACGAGAGACTAGAGACTAGGATCTAGTGAATAGAAATCACGCCCTTCGTGCGTTAATAGCAGACGGCGAAGCCGTGATATTTTTCCCTAGCCCCTAGATTCTAGCCCCTAATCACTTCTTAATAAACTGCGGTACGCCTTTGTACTTGGCCATGCTCTGCATGATGCTGCCGAGTTCCCAGTCCTTTTCCTTGAGCCTTCTGCGCAGCAGGGCGACGAAGACTTCCATGAGCATTTCGCAGTCGTAGACCGCGCGGTGCATCTTTTCGGAGTCGATTTTCATCGAGATTTCGCCACGCTTCATGAACAGGCCAGCCATGTAGCCGAGCTTGTGGTTCGGGAGTTCGGGCAGGATGGTCTTGCTGATGGCGAGGCTGTCGACGACCGGGTTGCCCGGGACGAGCTGCGGGTTCTTGGCATAGGCTTCGCGGAGGAAACTCGCGTCGAAGTTCGCGTTGTGGGCGAGGAGAATGGTGCCCTGACCGCAGAACGCGGTGAATTTCTTGAGGCATTCGCCTACCGGGGGAGCGTCTTCGACCATCTTGTCGGTGATGTGGTTGACGCTTGAAGCTTCGGCAGGGATGAGCATGTTCGGCTTGACGAACGTCTCGAATTCCGAAATCATCTTGGGGACGACTTTGCCATCACGAGTCTCGACGGTAAACTTTACCGCACCGATTTCAATGATTTCATCTTTTACGTTGCTGAGGCCGGTGGTTTCGAGGTCGAATGCTACAAATTTCGGAGGTAATGCAATCACGGATTTCTTCCTTTTTTTGGAACCATAAATCAAATGGTTGGGCTTGCCCTAAAGATACTTAATTTCGACGTCAATTGATGACAGCGGGAGCGGTACGACGAACTTATCCCATGTGTTGAGCGTGATGTGCGCTCCGTAATGCGGGACGATGTGCCAGAGGGGCGTGCCGCTGCTTTCGGCAAGCCACTTGGAGCCGGGCTTGACTTCGAGTGCCGGACCGCGGGGGCCATCGAGGGCCATCCCGGCGAACCTTCCCGCACGCAGGCTGCGGAGGATGTGCCGGACGTTCAACGGACCATCTGTATCGGAACCGCGTGTGACTTCGAAGCCGAGCGATGTTGTTGCAAGTGCGAGAATTTCTCCGTCGCCGGACTTGGAGACGAGGATGTGAACTCCTTTGTCCTTGAATGCGGCGCAACTCGCGAGCAGGTCCCGGTGCCACAATCCGAGCACACCGGGGCGGAAATCTTCCGGGGTGTGCAGACGAATGCGTAGGCTGCGCATCCAGAGTGCACCTAATTTGGCAAAAAACTTTGTTTTTAACGGGATTTTGCTCATCGTGGTCAAAGATAGCTTTGTTTTTTTGACTTTTTTCGGAGTGAACCCTTGGAAATTTACCGATTTTTACCTATATTACCCGCATCTTTGGCGACGTACCCAAGTTGGTAAGGGGCGGCTCTGCAAAAGCCTTATTCATCAGTTCGAGTCTGATCGTTGCCTCTTGGAGACTTCCTCTTAAACGAGGGAGTCTCTTTTTTTGTCATAAGGATTTTAGGGATATATTGCGTTATTTTTTTGATGACGTTGTTTTTTCATGATTGCTGTTGAGTGATGCGGGAGGGGACCCAGCTCGGAGTTGCTGGCTTGAAGGAATATAAAAAAGGCGGCTAGGCCGCCTTTGATATTCGTGAACTTTGCTTTAATACTAAATCCAGCGAAGGATTTCTTGGGTCGTCTGTTCGGCGAAGGTGTTGTCTTGCACGAACCGGCGGACTTCGATGGGATTGATCCTTGCGTATTCGGACAATGCCCTGCGAATGCCGTTGCGGATGTAGTAGTCATCGTCCTTGGCACAGGAGAGGCAGAACTGGCGCAGAAGCGGCCAATCTGTGTGGTCCTTGTACTGGATCTGGAAAATAATGACGCTGCGGCGAATCCAGATGTTGGGGTCGCGAATCCAGGAGGCGATTTTTGTACGGAGCACAGGCAGGCGCCAGACGAGATCGCCTAAAATACAAGCGGCGAGCGTGTCGACGGTGTCGTGCCAAGCACGGGTCTTGATGAGTTTTTTCAAGAAGACCAGATGCTGCCCTCCCAGCATGTGGCGGTGCCTGAACAGGTAGTCACAGGCTGCGTATTGGATTTCCCTGTAGGGTTGGGCCCACATGTCTTCGATGCGGCTGACCAGTTCGGCGTCATCTTTGGGCGGGTTCCTGTCGAAAATCGGGTAGGTGACTTCACGGCGAGGGACGAGCTTGACTCCGAGAAAGTCGAACTGTTCGCGAGCCTTCTTGGACATTTCGTGCGACTCTTCTTCGTTTGCGATAGCGCGAAGCGCGAGTAATATTTCTTGTGTAAAGCGAAGCATTGTTACAAAAATAGTCCAGAAACAATTTATTTTCTAGGCCTTGACAAAAAGTTTTTTTAATTTTTTTATCTTTTGACACAAACGTGACAAAAAAAATTCAAAAAATACTCTTGACAACGAAAAAATTTTTCTAATAAATCGCCCGAATGCTTATGAAATCTAATGTTGTAGCCGATTTGCCTATTATAGAAGTTCCTTTAGAATTGCGTGGACTGTCCGATGAAGAGATTGTCAGAAACTCTGAATCGGGGGGTGAAAGGTCTTATCGCGCCCGCCCGTCGAAAAAGGAACGCATCCTGCGCAAGTTGAATGCCGAGGCCGCTCAAATGAGGAAAATTGCCTCGGAATATGGTGAAAATAGGGCTAAAAGGCCGATTTCGATGGCTTCGTCGCTTCCGATGCCCAAAATGAGCGATTTTATCCAGGAGCCAGTTTCTGCCGCGCAGAGGCCGGTTCCCGCCGTCCCGGCGGCAAACACGGCCTCCCAGAAGCCGGCGGTGCCGCCGCGCCCGGTGTCCGGGCGCGTGCTCAAGTCGTCTTTCTGCGGTAAGATGGGCTTTACGTTCAAGGCGCAGGCTGTTCCCGAGAAGAAGACCGAGCCGGCTCCTGCCGCGAAACGCGGGCGCGGCAGACCCCGCAAAAACCCGCTTCCGTAGCGCTTTTTATCAGATTATTTGTGTTTTTTAGGGGAAGCCTCTTTCTCTGCGGCTTCTCGCAGGGGAAATGTGTATTTCCCGTACAGGACGCAACCTGCATCCCCGGGGCAACATTCCTTCTTTCGCTTGTCGCAGAAGGTTTCGCGTAAATATTTACATTCCCAGCTCATATTATCTCAATTTATAAAAAATAGGGGCTATATTGCGTGGAAAAATTCCCCTATTTATATATCCCATAAAGCAGAAATAGGGCCGAAAATGGGTAAAAAGGCACCCTTTCTTCCTTATTCTTCCTTATAAATCTCTTTCGTCATTCGCAGTTCATCTATTGTCTATTTATATTTTACGGCATGAGATATGGTGATATTTCCTCTTTCCAATCGGGCGTAGCCGTCCCGCTGTTCAGCTTGCGCAGCCATGCGAGCATTGGCATCGGTGACTTCCTCGACCTGATTCCCCTGGCCCGCTGGGCTTCTCTTTGCAACTTCGATATTATCCAGTTGCTGCCGGTGAACGACACTGGCTCCGAATCGAGCCCTTACAGCGCCCGGAGTGCATTCGCGCTGAACCCCGCGTTCATCAACATCCAGTCGGTTGCCGGCTCGTCCGCCTTCGAGGGCGAAATCGACGAGGCGAAGGAATCTTTTGAGAAGTCCGACCGCGTGGAGTATTACCGCGTGACCACCTGGAAGCGCGCCATTCTCCGCAAGATTTTCGATAACTCTTACGACCAGATTCGCCACGACAAGTCGCTTACGACCTGGATCGAACGCAATGAATGGGCCAAGCCCTACTGCGTTTACTGTACGCTCAAACAGCAGAACAACGAGGCCAGTTGGAAGGACTGGAGCGACTACCGTGACCCGGATGCCGAGCAGGTGGGCAAACTCTGGACAAAGTTCCGCAAGGATTGCCTGTACCACGCCTGGATGCAGTATGTTGCCGAGATGCAGTTCTGCACGGCTGTGAGCGAAGTTTCTCAGATGGGCTTGCACATCAAGGGCGACATTCCCATCCTTATCAACGAGGACAGCGCCGACGTTTGGGCCGACCGCAAGTATTTCTCGCTGGCCGACAGGGCGGGCGCACCTCCCGACATGTTCAGCTACGCCGGCCAGAACTGGGGCTTCCCCACGTATCGCTGGGATGTCATCGAGAAGGACAATTTCTCCTGGTGGCGTAAGCGCCTTGCCCAGGCGAGCAAGTTCTACCATGCGTATCGCATTGACCACGTGCTTGGTTTCTTCCGTATCTGGACCATCCCCGAAAAGGAGGTCACGGGAATCCTCGGCCATTTCGAGCCGTCTGTGCCGCTGACTTGGGATGTGCTTCATGGTGCCGGGTTCTGCAGGCAGTCCCTGGAATACCTGCGCAACCCGAACTATTCCGTCGACCAGCTCCGCGGATTCTTGGGCGACGATACGGAACGCCTCGTGGCGAAGTGTTTCGAGAACTTGCCCGGCACGACCGACCGCTTTATCTTGCGCGACGAGTATTCTTCTGAAAAGCAGATTTTGGCGATGGAGGAACCGCAGGCTGTCAAGGACGCCATGCTGCGTGTCTACTGGAACCGCGTGTTTATCCCCACCGGCAGCGACGACGTGTTCTACCCGTATTGGTACTGGTACAACCAGCCGGTGCTCTACACGCTGCCCCAGAACGAGCAGGACAAACTGCACGATATCATCCATGCGAATGAACATGCGCAGAATGCCCTCTGGGAACAGAATGCCATGAAGCTCCTTTCCGTGCTTGCCAACGAGACGGACATGCTCGTGTGCGCCGAAGACCTCGGTGCCGTACCTCCGTGCGTTCCGACGGTTTTGAACAAGCTCAACATTCTTTCCCTGCGCATTGAACGCTGGGCCCGCAACTGGAACATGCAATATTCTCCGTACTACGATATGGAGGAATACCCGCGCCTTTCCGTTTGCACGACGAGCTGCCACGACACCTCGACGCTTCGTGGCCTGTGGAAGGAACCGGATTTCGACAAGAACCTGTACTGGTCCCATGCGCACCAGATGGGCTCCGCTCCGGACGAACTCACTCCGCCCGTGGTCCGCAACCTCCTCACGCACGTGTTCTCCACGAACAGTTTGTTCTGCATCTTGCCTATCCAGGACTATTTCGCGCTGTCGTCAACGCTTTCCGCCGGCAACCCCGAAAACGAGCGCATCAACGTGCCCGGAACGGTCGGTGGCAACAACTGGACTTACCAGCTGCCCTGCCTTGTAGACGAACTGCTCAAGCTCACGTCGCTTTCTTCTGAAATTAGAAAGTTGGTCGACGAGCGCAAGCGCCGCGCGATGTGGAAAATTTAGAGAATAGAGGCTAGGGCCTAGAGACTAGACCCTAGATCCTAGATTCTAACCCCTTACTCCCTATACCATGTTTTCTCCTGCTTGGGTCAAAGACGCTGTTTTCTACCAGATTTTTCCGGACCGGTTTTGCCGCAGTCCGAAGTACAATGCCGTAGGCAAGTTTGTCGTCTGGGATAGCAAGCCCACTCGCTCGAACATGTTCGGCGGGAACCTCGCGGGCATTGAAGATAAACTTGAATACATCAAGGGTCTCGGTGTGACGGCGCTTTACCTGTGCCCGATTTTCAAGAGCAATTCCAACCACCGCTACCATACGGTGGACTATTTTGAAATCGACCCAGTGCTCGGCACTTTGGAGGACTTTGACCGCCTCGTGAAAAAGGTGCACAAGCTCGGAATGCGCATCATTTTGGACGGCGTGTTCAATCACTGCTCTCGCGGGTTCTTCCAGTTCAACAGTCTCATGGAACTTGGCGAAGATTCCCCGTACAGGGATTGGTTCCATGTGCATTCTTGGCCCATACACGCCTACTCGGGCAAACCCAATTACGAATGTTGGTGGAACTACCCGGCGCTCCCCAAATTTAATACGAGCTGTCCCGACGTGCGCGAATACCTTTTCTCTGTCGCCGAATACTGGACCAAGCGCGGCATAGACGGCTGGCGCCTCGACGTGCCGAACGAAATCGACGACGACAGTTTCTGGCAGGAATTCCGCCGCCGTGTGAAGGCCATTAATAAAGACGCCTATATCGTCGGTGAAATCTGGGATGCCCCGGAACGCTGGTTACAGGGCGACCAGTTCGATGGCGTGATGAATTACGTCTTCCGCAAGGCGGTGATGCAGTATCTTTTTGACGAGAAACCGATTTCGACGGAGGAATTCTGCAAGCGTCTGCAAGCGGCATTCCCCGAAGGCCGTGGCGATATGCCCATGAACCTGCTCGGGAGTCACGATACCACGCGCCTGATGTCGCAGCCCTGCACCAGCTGGGAACGCATCAAGCTTGCGCTTACGCTGCTGTTCTTTATGCCGGGTGCGCCTTGCATCTACTACGGCGAAGAACTCGGGATGCACGGTGGCAAGGACCCCGACAACCGCCGGAGTATCCCGTGGGATAAGTTGCCCGAAATGCAGGAAGAGCCGGTGTATGCGCTAGTGCAGGAACTTACCCGGATGCGCCAGGATAACCCCATCCTTCGCGACGGCAAGATGGAAATCGCTTGCGACGGGGAAGGCTTCACTGTCGTACGAACCCTCGGCAAAAAGAAGATGACGCTCGCGGTATCGCTAGCGGACAAGCTGCAGACCTTTGAAATCAAATAGCGAGCCACAAGCAAGGCCCCTCTTGATTTCTCCTATACATTTTGGTATATTATGATTACGCCGGTTTCCAGTGCGTTGCTGGGCTAACACCTGTTTAGTGTGGCTCCATAGTTGATATATGAATCATCAAAAAAAGGATAAGGCAATGGCTGTTCGTTCAAAACCGGTTCGGTTCCCCGATTACAGACCCGTCGTAGTTCCTCCTTCTCAGGCGGAACGTGTTCTGAAATACCTTAGGGGCGAAATAGTTGTCCCTGTGGTGGACCGCCCGATTACATACAAGTCACCTGCCAAATAACTAGATGCTTGATGCAAATCATTTCTCGTTACTTCCTTGCACAAAGGAAGATATTTCTGCTATTTCCGCACGAGGATATTTCTGCTTTCCTCCCTTCGACCCGACAAAAGATGATGATCCGGTTTCTTTGGACTCCTTCTTTTGCAAAGTTGTGCCAAATGAGGATGAGGAACATTTTTCCAAGACCTATAAGTTGATAGAAAATGAATTTCCAAAGGATGTTCTTGCTTTGGCGAGTATTGCTAATTCCGGCTTTTCGTTTGGAGCGTATGAGGACGAATTCAAGGACGCTGTGGAGTCAATGTTTCTGGATTTATGGCAAAAGAAAATCTGTTCAGATCGGAAAGTGGCGGGGTAATGCCGAAATTTTGTGAAAATATCGAGATTTGGAGACTCGTTTTGCCGCATTCTCCCGGCTGTCGTCTTTAATCTTTCTGCTATTTTTCTATCTTTGACCCGCAACTAACGCGTATTAATGCCTTATTAAGGGATTGCAAATGAACAACAAAAAATTCGGCATGCGAGAATTTATCATTCTCCTCGTCATCGTTCTCTCGGCCTATACTGTTTGGCCCTCTATCCAGGTTCACTCCAAGAAGGGTGATGCCAAGAAGACGTTCCTCAAGGAAAATCCGAAACTGGGCGCCAAGTCCATCAATTTCGGTTTGGACCTTGCCGGCGGTACCAGCATCACGCTGCAGATTGACCAGTCCGGCCTCAAGGACGGCGAAGACATCAAGGATATTCAGGCCCAGTCGCTCGAAATCATCCGTAACCGCGTTGACCAGTACGGTCTTTCTGAACCGCAGATTTCCCCGAGCGGCGACGACCGAATCTTGGTTGAACTGGCGGGCGTGGATGACTCTACCGCAAAGGCCCTCGTGGGTTCTACCGCAAAACTCGAATTCAAGATTTTGGCTGAATCCGATAAGTTTACCCAGGTCATCGGCCTTATCGACCAGTACTTGACCCGCCAGACGACCGACATCGTCGGTGCGGATTCCGCTGCTGCCACTGATTCTACCGTGGCCGCCGATTCCGCCAAGCCTGCGGATAGCGCTGTCGCTGCCAAGTCCGACCTCTCCGACGAAGAACTTCTCGCCGGTGCCGGTGCCAAGGCCGAAGAAAAGCCCGCTACGGAAGATTCCGCCAAGGAAGCCGCTGCGGACAACGCTCCGGCTGGCGAAGTCGGTATGGCTCTCTCTGCCTACTACCTGAGCTTCGGCAACGGTGGTTTCATCGCCGAGGAAAACGTCGAGAAGGTGAAGAAGCTCCTCGAGACCGAAGGCGTGCAGAAGCTGATTCCGCGTGACGTGGCCTTCGCTTTCGGTAGCGGCCTCGAACCGGTGCAGCGCGATTCCAAAATCAAGGCCAAGCGTCTCTATTTGCTCAAGCGCCGCGCCGAGATGGGCGGTGACGACATTTCCGATGCCCGTCCGTACCGCGTGGGTGATGGTACCAACGCCGGTGAAGTGGCTGTGAGCCTCCGTTTTGCAGGTATCGGTCCCAAGAAGTTCTCCGCTGTGACTGCCGCAAACGTCGGCAAGCAGATGGCTATCGTGCTTGACAACCAGGTGATTTCGGCTCCGGTGATCCGTGACCGTATCCCGAACGGCGAAGCCCAGATTACTGGCCTCGACGACATGGCCGAAGCCAACCGCCTCGCTGTCGTGCTTCGCGCCGGTGCCCTCAAGGCTCCGATGAAGATTATCGAAAGCCGCAGCGTCGGTGCCACTCTCGGTGAAGAAAACATCGTCCAGGGCTTCGGTTCCGGTGCCGTTGGTCTTATCCTCTGCTTGGTGTTCATGGTTGCCTACTACCGCCTCGGTGGTCTTATCGCTAGCTTCGGTATGGTCATCAACACTCTCGTGACCGCCGCTGTGATGTCCGTGTTCAATGCGACCCTCACGCTCCCCGGTATCGCGGGCTTCATCCTCGTGGTGGGTATGTCTCTCGACGCGAACGTGATTATTTATGAACGTATCCGTGAAGAACTCAAGAACGGCCTGACCGCCCGCGCCGCCGTGGCCAAGGGTTACGAACGCGCCTTCAGCGCCATCTTGGACTCCAACTTGACGACTGTGCTTACGGGTCTTATCCTTTACAAGATTGGTACTGGTTCCGTGAAGGGTTTCGGTCTTACGCTTACCATCGGTATCCTGACCTCCCTCTTCTGCGCCATTACGCTTACCCGCGCCATCCTCGACTGGAAGCTCGCCAAGCGTGACGCCACGACGCTTTCTATCGGTAACGGTTTCAAGGCTATCAACGAAGCGAACCTCCAGATTATCCCGAACCGTCGTCGCTTCGGCCTCATTTCGACGATCCTTATTATCGCAAGCATCGCCTTCATCGCTGTGAAGGGTTTCGACTTCAGCATCGACTTCACTGGTGGTCAGGTCTACACCATCCAGTATCAGGATGATGCCAAGCACGAGAAGGATCTGAGCAGCGCCCTTTCTTCTGCCGGTATCTCCGGTGCGAAGGTCCGTACGCTGGGCGGTACTTCCGCTAACTCCTACCAGGTGAGCATGCGCGCCTCCGACGACGCACAGTTCGAAGTCAAGATGGCTCAGGCCTTTGAGAAGGCTGGTCAGAAGTGCGAAATCGTCGCTAAGGACAGCGTGGGTCCGACCATCGGTAAGGAACTTCGCTTCAACGCTATTTTGTCTGTGATTCTCGCCTGGCTCGGCATCCTCCTTTACGTGTGGTTCCGTTTCGGCAAGTTCGGTCTCGGTTTCGGTGTGGCCGCCGTGCTCGGCCTCGTGCACGATACTATCATCACGCTCGGCTTCATCTCCGCCTTCGGTCTTTCTTTCGATGGCGCCTTGATTGCTTCGCTCCTTACGATGATTGGTTACTCTGTGAACGACACCATCGTTAACTTCGACCGCATCCGTGAAAATACGGCAATCTTCGGTTCTGCCAACTTTGCCGACACCATCAACAAGTCCCTGAACCAGTGCTTCAGCCGTACCATGGTGACCTCTCTCACGACCTTGTTCGTGTGCGTGATCCTCGCTGTGATGGGCGGTTCTTCCATCCGTGACTTCGGTCTCGTGCAGTGCTTCGGCATCCTCATCGGTACGTACTCTTCTGTGTGCGTCTGCTCGCCGGTGGTCCTCTGGTGGTCCAAGCGCTTCAAGAAGGGCGTGTAATTAGATCGCTGCGCTTGTAGAACGCTGCTGCGCGGCTACAGACGAAAGAATTTCCCCGGCTCCGGCCGGGGATTTTTTGTGCTTTCAAATTGATGGATCTAAAAATCTTGACGAATGATAAATCTTTATGTAATTTTTTTTATGACATAGTTCCGTATGAACCAAATACGGAATGTTGGGTTTTGAGTATTTGCTCTATTTCGGCCTTGGGAATCCGCTAAATTTTTAAGACGCCAGAAATAAGGCAGACACTCACGCACCATGTGCGTGGGTCGTTTGTGCTTATGGCGTTAAGGTTTTTAGCGGAACCTCCAAGGCGTGGGTACATTCGATTCCACGTTTTTTTTGAATGTATCCTTCGAAATAGAATCAAATTGTTGTTTTTAAATTAATCGGAGGATTAAAATGAAAAGGATAGCTGTGATACTTGTGTTAGCTGGTGTTATGATTATAACTGGCTGTGGAAAAAAGAATCGTTACCTGAATAATTATAGTGGGGAACGCTATCATAAAAGTCGGTATTGTAATTTGGTAAATGCTGAATTGCAGTATTATGCTACGGGAGAAACTTTTGAACAACAGTTGCAGCGTTATCAACAACAAGGATATAGCGTTATCGGCATGGGTGAAAATGATGCTGTTGTGAGTTGTACGCAAAAGGGTTCAGATTATGTGCCATTTGAAGGCGCAAAATGGAGCAAGGAGCGATCTCAGTGTTCTGTAATCAAGCTGGATAATAAAAATCAAAGGAGAGTTCAACAGGCTTGCCAACTTGTCGGAGGAAATCTTGCTTTATATGATTCTCAAAAAATCCTTTATTTAAGGATGCCTTAGATATTAGGTCGCATCATTTCAATAACCTCAGAGTAATCCTCCTCTGCTTTAATAGTGTAATTAGGGACAGTATTGCGCCTTAAGGACTGATCTTTGTGTAGTTCCCTCAAAATTCACATTCCATTCCATATTTACTTCTTACTGTCTACTGCCTACTGCCTACTAATTACTATATTTGACCCGTTCGATCAAAGGGGGCTCCATGCTCAAGTATTACAAAATCGAATCGGGTCGCCTTGCGGTTGCCCCGAACGAAGACGCGGCTGACATCGTCATCATGGGCTCCCTCAGCCAGGAACAGCGTAGCGTTCTAGTCAAAGAATACGAGATTACCGAGCATACTATAGCCTCCGCATTCGACTCCGACGAGCTTTCCCGTATCGAGTACGACGACGACTTTACGACCATCGTGTTCAAAAAGCCCAAGAACTACTCCGCCGAGGACAATTTCCAGTTCCGCGTGGAATCCTTCGGCATTTTTATTTTCAAGGACTGGGTGCTGCTCCTTACGGACAGTGAGATGCCTGTGATGGACGAGCGCAAGTTCTCGAAAATCGACAGCCTGAATACGTTCGTTTTGCGCGTCTTGAGTTATGCCATTGCGCACTTCAACGAACACTTGAAGATTATCAACCGCATCAACGACGACTTGGAACAGCGCCTCAATACGTCGATGGAGAACAAGTACCTGCTCTCCATGTTCAGCCTTAACAAGGGCTTGATTTACTACGTGAGCGCTCTCAACAGCAACGATACGCTGTTGCGCAAGTTGCAGTTGGGCCGTAGCCTCAACTGGACCGAGGCCGAACGGGAACTGCTGGAAGACATCCAGATTGAGAACGGCCAGAGTTTGCAACAGGCAAACATTTACGCAAACATTTTGACATCCATGATGGATGCGCGCGCAAGCGTTATCAACAACAACGTGAACCAGTTGATGAAGAACTTGACTATCGTGACGATTTCCATATCGCTCCCGACGTTCTTCGCGAGCTTGTTCGGCATGAACGTGAAGCTCCCCTTCGGCATGAACGGGGACGCGGTCACTGGTTCGGCGATAGCCTTCTGGGGCATCATCGCAGTCTGTATTCTTTCGGTGGTGGCGTTCCTGAGCATCTGGATGCGCAGGAAATAAATACCTAATTTCCGCGGTCGCTCATGCTGGAGAACATGGCGACGATTTCTTCGGTAAACGTGTTCTTGGGGAACTTGTCCGCAATTTCAAGAGCCTTTTCCAAGTGTTCCTGGGCTTCGGCTTTCGCCTTGTCAAAGCATTTCTTCTCGTTCAAGCGGGTGATAATCTTTTCGGGGACCCCGTTTTCGGAGGCGTGACGGATGAACTCTTCCATTTCGCGGTGTTCTTCGTTGTTGCACTGTTCGAAGTAGTACAGCAGCGGCAGCGTGATGAGCCCATTGGAAAGGTCTGTGAACTTCGCCTTGTCCAGGTTCTTTGAGCCGTAGCCGTAATCGAGCAGGTCGTCGATAATCTGGAACGCGATTCCAAAATGGGCGCCCATCTTGGCACATTCATCCACCAGGGGCTTGTCGAACCCGGCGATGATGCCGCCAATCCGTGTTGCGGCTTCGATGAGTGCTGCCGTCTTGCCGTCGATAATTTCGTTGTACATGGCCCTGGAAAGCGTCGTCTCGCCGCAGTGGTCCAGTTCCATGATTTCGCCTACGATGAGTTTGTCGGCGGCGTCGGAGATAATGACCGGGACATCCCGGTTGTCTTCGTTGATGACGCAACGCATGGATTGCGAGAGCACGTAGTCGCCCACGAGGACGGCCACCTGGGTGCCCCATTCCTTGTGGGCCGTAATCTGCCCACGTCGGAGTTCCGTACCGTCGATGATGTCGTCGTGGACGAGGCTTGCTAGGTGCAGCAGTTCCACGCTGGCACAGGCGTGGGCGAGCCTGTCTTTCTCGGGCGGCTTCGTGCCGCAGTTCGCTATGAGGCAGAGCAGTGTCGAACGGATGCGCTTGCCTTTGCGCCCGAACAGAGATACAAGACGTTCGGAAATGCCCGCCGGCGCTGCCGCCGCGACTTGCATGATGACCTTGTCGGTCAGGTCAAGCTGGTCATGCACGAGCTCGCGTGCCTGGCCCAGGATGATTTGGAAGTCAGCCTTCGTAGGACTCATTTAAATATCCAGCTCGCCAAGGACCTTGTAAGCGTTTTCTTCGATAAACTTGCGGCGCGGTTCCACGTCTTCGCCCATGAGCATGCTGAAAATCTGGTCGGCGAGAACGCCGTCTTCCACGTAGCACTGCTTGAGGAAGCGGGATTTCGGGTCCATGGTCGTTTCGTTCAGCTGTTCGGGGGACATTTCGCCCAAACCTTTGAATCGGGTAATCGCGACGTTCTTCTTGTCTTCGACTTCGGCCATTACCTTGTCCTTCTCGTTCTCGTCGAACAGGTAACGTTCCTTCTGGCCGACCTTCAGCTTGTACAGCGGCGGCATGGCGAGGAAGATGTGGCCAGCATCGATGAGCGGGCGCATGTAGCGGAAGAAGAACGTGAGCAAGAGCGTCTGGATGTGGGAACCGTCCACATCAGCATCGGTCATGATGATAATCTTGTCGTAGCGGAGCTTCTCAATTTTGAATTCCGTACCGATACCCGTACCGATGGCGTTCACCAGGTTCTGGATTTCTTCGGTGTCGAGCACACGGTGGAGGCTTGCCTTTTCGACGTTCAAAATTTTACCGCGGATAGGGAGGATGGCCTGGAATTCGCGGCTGCGGCCCATCTTGGCCGAACCACCAGCGGAGTCACCCTCGACAATAAACATTTCGCATTCCTTCGGGTCGCGGCTACTGCAGTCGGCGAGCTTGCCAGGGAGTCCACCGCTTTCGAGGACGTTCTTGCGACGGGCGAGGGTACGGGCGCGGTGCGCCGCCTCGCGGGCGAGGGCAGCATTGTAGACCTTGTCCAGAATGACTCGGATGGCTGCCGGGTTTTCTTGGAAGAATTCTTCGAGCTTGGCACCGAACGCGGAGTTCACGTAGCTTGCAATTTCGGAGTTGCCGAGCTTGCGCTTGGTCTGGCCTTCGAACTGCGGCTGCGATACCTTGATGGCGATAACGGCGGTGAGGCCTTCGCGGATGTCGTCGCTTGTAATCTGGGCTTCTTTCTTGCCCTTGGGCATGTCTTGCGCGAACTTGCTGATGACACGGGTGAGGGCTGTCTTGAAACCCGTCACGTGGGTACCGCCGTCATAGGTGTTCACGTTGTTCACAAAGCTGAAGAAGTTTTCCTGGTAGCCGTCGTTGTACCACATGGCGACTTCGAGCGGGTACTGGCCATCGGGGAGCACCAGGTGAATGGGCTCGTTAAAGAGCGGGGTGCGGTGTTC
Organism: uncultured Fibrobacter sp.; assembly: GCF_947305105.1. Lineage (NCBI taxonomy): Bacteria > Pseudomonadati > Fibrobacterota > Fibrobacteria > Fibrobacterales > Fibrobacteraceae > Fibrobacter > uncultured Fibrobacter sp. The sequence continues at coordinate 76,346 of NZ_CAMZCS010000012.1, forward strand.
GTCCACGTAGCGCACGAATTCCGAGACGCCACCGGGGAAGCAGAATGTATCGCTCTGCTTGTTTTCGGGATCGCGCTCGTCGGTCAGCGTCAGGCGAAGCCCGCTCATGAGGAAGGCGAGTTCGCGGAAGCGCGTGGCGAGCGTATCGTACACGTAAACTGTTTCGGTAAAGATTGTGTCGTCCGGATAGAACTCGACGCTCGTACCCGTATCGGCCATGTCACAGGTGCCGATTTCCGCCTGCGGGCCACGGGGAATGCCCTTGGAGAATTCTTGCTGCACGACCTTCCCGTTACGACGCACCGTAACCACGAGCTTGTTCGAGAGCGCGTTCACGCAGCTCACGCCCACGCCGTGCAGACCGGCAGAAACCTTGTAGGAGTTGCTGTCGAACTTACCGCCGGCATGCAGCTTGGTCATGACGACTTCGATGGTGCCGATGTGTTCCTTCGGGTGGATGTCGGTCGGGATGCCGCGTCCGTTGTCGGTCACGCGGATGCCGTTCCCCGGGAGGATGGAAATTTCGATATGGTTGCAAAAACCGGCCAGCGCTTCGTCGACGGAGTTGTCAACGACTTCCCACACCAGGTGGTGCAGGCCGCGGATATCGGTCGAACCGATGTACATTGCCGGGCGTACGCGGACGGCTTCCAATCCCTCCAGGACGGTAATGCTCGACCCGCTATAATTTTTTTCTGCTGCTTCGTCAGCCATGCTTTCTAGACCTCAATAACAAGCCTGCTTAGACGAAACGGATGTTCCGTACGAAGGGCTTTTCTAGTAGATTATTACACCTGTCAATAATAGCTTTTTTTTGCAGGAACAATTCCTGTTTCCATGCCGAACTGGCGGCCTTTAGGACCAGTGTATTCTTGTCCAATTTTACGATCGAAACGTGGGGTAAAAGCAGGTCTCCGACCACTTCGGAAAACCGCTCCGAGAGCACCCTGAAATTCATGTCTTCGGAGATGTGGTGCTTGTCGAGAACCATCTGCAAAAGGACTCCGATATCGAGCACCTGCTTCCCGCTGATGCTCGCCCTCCTCTTTGGTCTCTTGAATTCCGGTTCAATCATCAGATGAGCAAAAGCTTCGAAAGGACGAACCCGCCAATAAGGATACTTGTCATGCCGGCCACCACGGTCGCCTTGGTCGCACGTCCCACGCCTTCGGCGCCGCCGTGCGTGGTAAAGCCAAAGAAGCAGGCGTAGCTTGCGATGAAGTAGCCGTACAGCGTTGCTTTGATGAGGCCTACAATGAGGTCCCAGTTCTGGTAGAACATGCGCACGCCGTAGAAGAATACGGAGAACGAGACTTCCTTGTACAGGTGGGCCACTTCGTACCCGCCCACGATGCCGATGAAGATGCTCAGCACCGTGAGCACGGGAATCATGATGACGGTTGCAATCAGGCGCGGGGCGAGCAGGAACTTGTAGGGGTTGAGCCCTAGCACCTTGTAAGCGTCCAGCTGCTCGGTCACGGCCATCGTGCCCAGTTCGGAACACATCGAAGCGCCAATGCGGCCTGCCAGCACCATCGCGGTAAGAATCGGGCAGAGTTCCACCATCACCGACTTGCCTACAGCCATGCCGACGAACATCATCGGGATCATATCGCCGAACTGGTAGGCAAGCTGCCACGACATAATAGCGCCTGTCGCCATCGATGCCGCGAACACTACGGGAATGCTCGTGATGCCCACGTTCTGCATCTGCTCGACAGTCGTATGGAAATTGAGGAAGGCCCCGGGAATGTTCTTGAACATTTCCCAGACGAACAGGAAGTACGAGAAAATGGTATGCAGGAACTTACGGACTAGCCATCCGAGTCCTTCTGCAAGCATGTTCATGGCCCTGATCAATCTAGGTCGTTCCTATTTCTTCTTGGTGGGTGCCTTCTTGGACGCACCCTTTGCCGGCGCGCTGATGGCCTTCTTGTAAAGGTTCATGTCGGTCAGGTACTTGATGGCTTCTTTGAGCTGTTCGTCGCGCTTGAGCGAGAATGCCGTGCTCACCGAGTCGTTGACCATGGCGGTCAAGAGTTCTCGCTTGATGCCGTCCTTGATATAGTCCTTGTTCTCGTCGAACTGGGCGTCACGCTTGTTCTCGAGGGCCTTGCGCATTTCGGCGAGGCGCTTTGCGAGCGTCGTGTCGGTGACGGTCTTGGAACTGTCGCCCATGTAGTTCTGTTCGCGGATGATGCTCTTCTCGAGCTGGTCCACGCCGATAAGTGCGTTGCTCTTCACCTTCATGAAGTTGGTGTCCTTCATGCAGTAGTCCTTGAACTGCGTGTAGAGCGAGTCGGGAACTTCCCAGTTTGCATCCATCTTGATGCCGGCCTTGTCGAGGCCCGGACGGGCCTTGACGGCGAACTTGAAGTACATCGCCATGCGTTCTTGCACCTGCACGACCCAAGGCATCGGAGAAAGTTCAATGTCGACATCCGGCGAGATGCCGCCACCGCCGAACATCATGCGTCCGTTGTTCGTGTAGAACGTGTCGCGGACCACGGTATCCTTCTTTGCGGAATCGGCCTTGGATTCTTCTTCATCTTCGCTGTCCTCTTCTTCCTGCAACTTCAGCCCCTTGATGCCGTTCTCCGGCTTGTTGATGCAGCGGCCGAAGGGCAGGTAGTAGAATGCCGTGGTGAGCTTGAGGGCGTTACCCTGGTTGTCGAGCGGGAAGATGGTCTGCACGGAACCCTTGCCAAAACTCGTCTTACCGATGATGAGGGCGCGGTCCCAGTCTTGCAGAGCGCCGGACACGATTTCGGCGGCGCTGGCGGAACCTTGGTTCACGAGGACGACCATGGGAACTTCGGGCTTGACGATGCCGTTCTTGCGGGCACGGCTCTCCGTCTTCTGGGTGCGGCCGCGAGTGCTCACGATGACGTTGCCTTGCTTGAGGAACAATTCACTGATTTCGACAGCCTGGTTCAAAAGTCCGCCCGGGTTGTAGCGGAGGTCGAGGATAATCTTCTTCATGCCCTGTTTCTGCAGGGCCTTGATGGCATTTTCTACATCGCTCGTGGTCTTGTCGCTAAAGGTGGCGAGCTTGATATAGCCGATGTCCTTGGTGACCATGCCGTAGTACGGAACCGCATGGACCACGATTTCGGCACGGGTGATGGTGAAGTCCATGAGGTCGGGCACGCCTTCGCGTTCGATGGAAACGGTCACGTTGGTGCCGATCTTGCCGCGGAGCTTGCTAACGGCGTCGTCCAGGGAGAGTCCCTTGGTCTCCTTGCCGTCAATCTTGCGAATCTTGTCGCCTGCACGGATGCCGAGCCTGAATGCGGGGGTGCCGCTCAGCGGAGAAATCACGGTGAGCACGTTATCGCGGAGGCTGATGGTGATACCCACGCCGCCGAACTTGCCTTCCATCGAGACCTTGAGGCTCTCGTAGTCCTTGGGCGAGAACACGGTAGTGTGCGGGTCCAGGATGTTGCGGATGCCGTTCAGGGCCGCATCGGTGAGCTCGGTGGGGTTGACGTCTTCCACATACTTGCGGTTGACTTCGGAAAAGACCTTGTTCAGGCGGGAAATTTCATCGTAGAAATCGCCCGGAGGGGTCTGCTTCTTGTCTTGGGCTGCATAGCCGAGGCAAAGGGCCGAAAGGGCGAATATAAAACTGTTGCGGATAATCTTCGTGTAGGAATTCATGCTTAAAAGATACAATTTCCCGTGGTTCGGGGGGTAAAAAACGGAAAAAACCGGCCACGAATGGCCGGTTTTTAGAAGGAGAGAGATGAAAAAACTTTCTATAAGGTTAAGCTGCTTCGTTCAAGAGGGCACTCGCGCTGTTGTTGCGGAGCTTTGCAAGGGCGGTTTCCTTGAGCTGGCGGACGCGTTCCTTGGAAAGACCGACAACGGGCGCGATTTCCTTGAGGTTAATATCGGTTTCGGATTTGAACCCGTAATAGAGCTCGACAACTTGCTTTTCTTGGCGGGTGAGATTGTCCGAAAGCACCTTGGAGAATGCTTCGGCGCGGGTGCGCCTCAGGGCGAGTTCGTCGGTGCGCAGGCTTTCGTCCGAAATTGTGTCGCCGAGGGTCATTTCGCCATCTTCGCCGATAGGAGCGTCCAGGGAGGCGGCCTTGTTACCCATCATGAGAATCTTCTCGATATCGGCGGCTTTGTACTTGGAAAGCCCTTCGAGGCTCTTGGGGTCGATGGCGACCGTTCCACCGATAAGCTGGCGGGTTTCCTTGGCATGGCGGCTGAATCGGCGGAGGATGAGTTCCTTTTCGGCGCTGATGCGGACCAAGCGGCCCTTTTCGGCAATGGCGCGGGTGATGTTCTGGCGGACCCACCACACGGCGTAGCTGATAAACTTGATTTTCTGGTTCGAGTCAAAACGGCGGGCGGCCTCGATGAGACCCATGTTACCTTCGTTGATGAGCTCGTTGACGTCGAGACCCTGGCCCCTGTAAAGCTGGGCGATGTTCACGACGAAGCGGAGGTTGGACTTGACCAAGAGATCCATCGCGGCTCTGTTACCCTGCTGGACCTTGCGGAGAACGACCTTCTCCTGTTCCTTGGATAGCAGCGGGTACTGAGCGATATCGTTAAGATATTGAAAAAAGATGTCCTTTTCGTCCCTGCTGCGCGATGTCTTAATCATTTTAGCCTCACTTGTTGTTGACGTTATCAAATGTAACTCCGGGAGGCCTTTACAGTGTCAGTGATAAGAAAGCGGTTCGCAAAAGTTAAATTTGTTTTTTGTCGCAAAAAATTGCATTTTCGTCATGAAATTGTCATGATGACCGGCATTTAACTCGATAATTGACTTAATTTTAGGAACATGACAGAAGAAAAGCAAAAAAATCCACTAGTTCGCTTCTTTAATGACAAACGTTCCCTGTTCGAAAGTTTGCAAGAAATGAGCTTTGAACGCGGAGAAAAGAAACTGATTGACATCTTGAACAGCGACCAGGAACTGCTGGACTACCCGATTCCCGCATTTGTTCCGTTTTTCCTGCTTTGGCTGTTCATTATTTTGTTCCCGCTGATGCTCATTCTGGATCAGGGATACTTTTCTTCGGGGGATATAGACGTAAGAAGCGTCCTGTCGTTCTATGTGCCGTTGCTGCTTACTTTGTGCATTTTCCAGGTGAACCAGAAAATTCTTGTTCCAAGCTACATTTTCAAGAAACATTATTTGCGTTATTTTGTTTCGAATTTTATCTTGGTCATAGTCGCCCTTGTTGTCCGAGAGGTGGTGTTCTTCTTCTTGGATCGCTCTCCCGGGGATTCGTGGGGATATTTCGTGAGTACGTATTGTTTCTCTGCGGTTAAGGGCCATTTTACGTTGTGGACTGTGCTTTCCTTTGTCTTTTTCATTGGCTTTGTCTGTGTCATTTGCGTGGCCTACCATGTAATGCTCCGTCAGATTATCAGAGCGTTTGTCAAGCGCGAACAGAAAAGGTCTGCTTTGCAATACGAACTGGACTTCCTCAAGAGCCAATTGAGTCCGCACTTTTTGTTCAATACGCTGAACAACATTTCTGCACTGATCCGGATTGACCCGAAAAAGGCGGAATCGTCGATGGAGAAACTTTCGAAGCTGTTGCGGGTGATGCTTTACCAGACTTCAGACCAGTACATCACCTTGCGGGAGGACGTGGATATCTTGCAGAAATATGCGGCGCTCGAAAGGCTCCGTTTTGATGATGATTTTGATTTTAAGTTCGAAACGGATTTGGAAAATCCCGAACGAAAGATTGATCCGTTGCTAGTGATGCCGCTAGTGGAAAATGCCATAAAGCATTGCGTAAATCCCCAGGGGGGTAGCTTTGTCCACATCAACATTGTGCAAAAGGGAGATGTTCTCGAATTCCGTTCGGAGAATTCCAATTTCCCGAGAAAGTCCCAGCGCAAGTCAAGTGGCCTTGGACTCGTGATGTTCGAGAAACGGCTTACTCTTTTGTACGAAGGTCGCTATGAGTATACGAAGTCGGTCAAGGACGGAGTTTATATGTGCTGTCTGAAAATCCGGTTGCATCGTGTTGAAGATGCCAAAAAAATGGACGCATAAAATCCGTTTTTTGTCCGTAAAATAAAAATTTCTTTAAACTGCTTTACAAATGCCTCGCGAGAAGTTAATTTAGAACCTATCCGATGGTATTGATACATTCGCAGAAGCCCTGCGGATGATTTTTTGTTGGAAGCCTCCCGGATATTTGATTCATGCCTGAAATCAGGCCAGGCATACGCCTATTTGATTTATCCACATAACATATAGGAGATCCTATGAGCAATAGGATGTTAAGGCGTATTGTGCCTATAGCCGTATTCGCGGCGGTGGCCGCCTACGCCCAAGTGTGTGAGGAAAAGGTCCTCTATAGCGGAGCAGGAACGCCAGGCCAAATGGAAAATGCTAGCAGGACTTTCCCGGAGCCGCCGGAGTGGAGTACTAACTGGGGCGAAATGGGTGCCATGAAACCTCCCTACATCAGGTTGTCGGGCATGAAAAATGTGAAAGGTGACTGGATTGGCGCTCTTGCGTTTACGGCGCTGCCCAAGGATGTGCAAGGGGGTGCTTTGCGCTTGAAGGTGCGTGCCACGCAGAAAGTGAAGTTCGGGGTGTGGCTTTCGGGGGCGAAGGGGACAGGGAATGTCGTGTTTAACGACATCTCCGCGAACGTGACGCGGTCCTTGGAAATCCCGGTCGAAAAGATGTTGGGTTCGGGCAGGCAGAGGGTGGAAAAGGTCTGGATAGGCCTTTTTGGCGTCCCCGCCAACCAGTACACTACGCTGTTCGTTGACGATGTTTCGCTGACCTGTACGGTTAAGGCAGAGACTGTTTCCTCTGTCGTTGACCCGGTCCCAGCAAATTCAGGGGCTGGGTTCGCTCCGACGAATACAATCGCGATGTCTTCCGTGCGCAAGCCGTTGTGTTTGTCGTCTTCTGTGAATCCGTCAAGTGCCGCTTACTCCAATGCTGACCGTAAACGCCTTTCGGATTTGACGACATCTGCGTTTGTGCTGAGTGACAAGGAACATCGACAAATTCGGGAGTCGCTGGAACAGGAAAAATGTACTCCGGCAGAATCACGGCGCCTGTGGTACAGGAACATGTTCTTTGTTGACCGAAACCGATTGCAGGATAGCGCCATTGCAAACCCGAAGGGTGTCTTTGACGAAGCGGTTGCTTTTGCCGCTGCCAACAATTATTCGTTCATGCCGCTTCTTGTTGCCGATGTGGAATATGTTTATCCCGAATGTCAAGATACGCTCTGTGCAACAACGCGGCTTACGAAATCCCGTTTGTTGCAGGCCGGTTTGCCGTCTTCGTTTGTGCGTGGATCGAAACTGAAACTTGTGTACGATCCGTATTTCGTTGTGACTCAGAAAAAGACGCTGCCGCAAACCGAGATTTGTGTGTCGGGGAAATGCTCTTCGCTATCTGTGAACAAGTCGGTAGAGTTGGAGTTTGAATCGGCAGGCGTGCAGAAGGTCGTTGTCAAATTGACTTCTGGCGGAAATTCTCAAAGGCATAACCTTTATGTGGAGGTGAAATGATGAATAATCTCGTAAAACTCCTATGGATTGCGCTGTTCGGGTGCAATATTGCCCTCGGTGCGAACTTGCAGATGTTCTTTGCTCCATGTGGAAACGAATTGTGCGTGTCGTCATCGGACATGTCCAAGACTCGTTATACGGCAAAGCGTGTCGCCAAGGAAACGGCTCTTGCTGCGAGTGTGCGTGTGATGGTCGTTGAACCGACCAAGGATATCTCGGCGGCGTATCGTGCTAAACTTTTGCATCCAGTATTCATTCTTGACGGGATATATCTGAGTACAGACGAGGTGCGTACGCTGGATGATTTTTACAAGGATGTTGAAGAATTTGGACTTCCGGAAATGCTTCTCAATATTGGCTATACGCCTGTCCTTGTGCAGTTTTCGGAAACGGTGACGCGCTCGATTCGCGATAATTCTGCGTTGTTCTCGCAGTTGCTCTCGTTCTTCAGTTCAAATGTATTTGTGTCGTTCCCCAATGCCGTGAATGACGGTGTCGTTGTTTTCGGAATAAGTCAAGGCGGAATTATTGGCCGTTATGGTGCTTATCTGTATGACTCGCATCGTAAAAAAACGGATGCTCCGGTGAGGCTTTTTGCCTCGTTGGATTCCCCGCACCAGGGTGCCGTCATGCCGAAAGGCTTGTTGGAAACCATCTGGTTCTGGGCAAAGATAGGTGGTTCCGCAGATGCTGAAACCTATATGGACATGATTGCTGCTCCGGGTGCAAGCGATTTGTTGCTGCGTCAAGAGTCCTCAGGATTTGAATCGAATACGGATTCGTTGCGGTTCTTGTTCGGGGAATATCGTAAGGCTTGCGAATACAAGGGGTTCCCTGCGGTTCTTGTGTCACAGGGGTTGATGAAGGGGCAAAAGATGTCTCATGCTACGGAGCTGTTCTCCTTGAAGCGTGAGGCTCTGCATAGTGGTTCTACATACGGCAGTGCCATCAGCAGGATGTATTCGTATGATAACCCTAGTACGAAGGTTTCGCATAATTATGTGTACGAATTCCCCAAAGGGAGCAAGGAATATAATGCTTTCGGTGATCCGGGCTTGGATTTTATTCAAGGCACGACTTATCCATTTGCTCGGATTATTTATAAGGCTCTTCGCGCAGGCTTTGAAAAAGAAATGCCGGACTCATTCAAGCGCAATGTCGGGCCGTTCAAATGGACGTTCAATTCGAAGTGGCTGGCTGACAATTTGTTGGTTGCAAACAGCACATTTATCCCCACGGCAAGCGCGATGGACCTCAATTGTGGCGGTGATCTTGCCATGAGAAAGGATTGTGCGGCCACTATTTCCGCGCAGGGATTCTCGTTCGAGAATCCCGGGAGCCGGTCTTCGGCGGACAAGGTGTATGCGGTCGATCCGACGCATCCTCGCTATGCCGAAAGTGTAAGCGGCAGGCATATTGAATCTGCTGTCCGCGAAGACGGCTCCGTGGACGAACGCGTCCTGCGCGGAATGCAGACGGATATCTGGAGAATTTTATGCGAACTTGCCAAGGTGGATTACGATTCGTCTGTGGGGGAATTCCGCAATTCAATGCTGACGGGCCTTTTCTCACCCACCACAAGTTGCATGGATAGTACAAAAATCCCTGATGTAGTGCGTAACGGCGGAGCCTTGCAAAAGTCTCGTTTCCCGTATGCAAGGTACAATTATAGTGAATCGTCCACGGAGATTGTCGATGTGGTTGCTTTTGATTTGCCTGCTGGTTGGCAAAAAGTCGCCTTGTTTGACAATGGCGTGGACATTCCCGCGAATTCAATTTTTGAAGTGAATGTCAAGGTGGATTCCCCGAAGTCCAATTGGATGAAAGCCGAACTGATTGTCCAGAAATTGAAAAATGGTTCCGGTGTGCAATTTGAGGAAATCAATGTGACACAGGATGGAAAATACCATACACTGCGCTGGCAAATGCCTGCCGCCCAAGGCGCGCTCGCGAATTACCGCTGGTTCAATCTGGTCCTTAACTCCGCTGGGGCCAAAGTGACAATATCCACGCCCCGTCTTGTAAGGAATTCTGTAAGCAATGTGCAGGTTCCCGCCGCAATCGGTTCCGCAAATATCTATCCGTCTACATACAAACGTATTCCATGGAGCCAAAATGTGAAATTATCCGATTATTCCGACAATTTGGGCGCTGGATTGTCTATTGGGATTGATAAACGGTTTGATGGGATGTATTTCGATTTCGGTCGCATGGTGAATTTGAATAAATTTTCTTTGCTCGAAGTAACGTATTGGCCTGGTTCTTGCAAGAATATTCGAGTATATTTTGATTCAAAGGTTGTTCAGAATGCAAATTTGGGTGGTGGCATAGCAAGAAATGGCCTTATAGTGAAGCAGATTCCGTTGTCCGAAATAATTAATACTGATATTACCCCGGAATCTAGTTATGCAGTCTCCCGTTTGAATTTGCAGGGAACCGTTGCAGGAGAACGTTGTATCGTGAAGGCGATGCGACTTAAGTAAAATCCACGTTAAACATCAAAGGAGAAAACTAGATGAATAGGGTAAAATTTTGTTTTGCGTTCGTTTTAATCTGTTTTTCGGCGCTTTCTCTGTGCGGCTGCTTTATGCCGCGAGCCCATTCTATGGGTGCCTCGCTCATGGCCGTTCCCCATCAACCCCGCGTATCGGCGGATAGCTCCAACGCAGAAATGTCTGTCGCGGTGGGCGCATTCGGTAATATCGCTGGCGAAGGGTTGAATGTCAACAAGGTGAAGACCGGTGGTGGCGACGTGTCGTTCATGTACCGTATGGGCGGAGCCGTTTCCCCGTTGTTCTTCTCGGCGGCTGCTGGCGGGATGCTGGGCAAGCTGCGATTTGACTGCAACGAGTCTCGTTGTTCCGATAACGCAGAAACGTATAAGGCGTGGCTCAAGACCAAAGAAGGCAAGAGGGAATATTCCTTCTGGGACATGCAGGAACGCCTGCTCCTGGGCGGGGACTTCAATGTCGGCCAGTATGTGCTTTTGGGTTTGGGCGGCGGAGTGCAATTATTCCAGGGTGGCGGCAGCTACGACGACAAACGTGACGAATTGGAAGATCAAAAGCTTCTCGAGAATATCGACGACAATACGGGCTTTGCACCGGTTTCGTCTGTTTGGGCCGGGTCGCGCTTGGGGCATGGCGGCAAGTGGGGGAGTGTCCTCGCTGAGTTTGACATCCTTTATAAGGGCGATATGGAAGACTGGACCTCGGCTATAATGCTAAGCTATTTCCATGCGACCGGTTTTTACGGGGGAATCGTGTGGAATTCGCAGCTGGGCTATGGGATTAATCTCGGCAAGGTTTTTGCGTTCTAGCTAGATTCCGACGACGCTGCAAATCGGGCATTCTTCGGCCTTGTGCCCGCGCGCCTTGCAGTAGGTGCGGCCGAAGTAGATGATTTGCAGGTGACGTTTTTCCCATTCGTTTTCGGGGAAGGCCTTTTTCAGGTCCTTCTCCGTTTTTTCTACGGAACTCCCGTCGCTGAGCCCCCAGCGTTCCGCCAATCGGTGGATGTGTGTGTCTACCGGGAATGCGGGAACCTTGAAAATATGGCTCATGACGACACTTGCGGTCTTGTGGCCTACGCTGGGGAGCTTTTCCAGTTCCTCGAAGGTGTGCGGGACTTCGCCGTTGTACTTCTCTACGAGTGTTTTGGAGAGGTTGTAGATTCCGGCACTCTTGGTGTTGAAAAATCCGCAGGGCTTGATGATTTCGGCGATGCGTTTCTGCCCGAGCTTGACCATGGCGGCCGGGGTGTTCGCCTTCTTGAAGAGAACCTTCGTCACCTGATTGACGCGGATGTCTGTACACTGGGCGCTCAGCACCACGGCGACAAGCATCGTGTAGGCATCGGAATGGTCGAGCGGAATGGGCGGATTCGGGAACAGTTCGTCCAGCTTCTCGGAGATGAATTGGATTTTCTTCTTGGCGTTCATGCCAGTAAAACTAGTTTATTTGGTCGGCTATACGAGGGTGTTTTCGATGCCGAACACTTCGACGAGCTGCTTGTCGTCCATGTCGGCAAGCCAGGTTTCGCCAGCGCTTACGGTCATTTCGGCGATGGCCTTCTTTGTTTCCAGCAGCGCGTTGATCTTTTCTTCGAAGGTCCCCTTGGTGATGAACCTGTGGACCTGAACGTTGCGCGTTTGCCCGATACGGAACGCTCGGTCGGTGGCCTGCGCCTCGATGGCCGGGTTCCACCACAAGTCGTAATGGATGACTTGCGATGCCGCGGTGAGGTTGAGCCCGGTGCCGCCCGCCTTGAGCGAAAGGATGAGCACTTTGCAGTCCGGATTTTCTTGGAAGTCGCGGACCATTTCGGTGCGCTGCGTCTGTGTGCAGCCGCCGTGGTAAAAATGCGTGCGGAGGGAAAGCTGCTTTTCGATGGTCGTTTTCAGGAGTTCGCCCATTTCGGCAAACTGCGTGAAGATGAGTGTCTTTTCGCCTTGTTCCTGAATGGAGGCGAGCAAATCCAGCAGCATTTGGAGCTTGCCGGAACCCATGGAGGTTGCGAGAGGGTCTTCGGATTCGTTTAAAGTTTGTGTTGTATCCTCGTCTCTTTCGTCTCTCGTCTTTCGTCTCTCGTCTAAACCCTTCAGGAACGTTGCGGGGTGGTTGCAGATTTGCTTGAGGGCGAGAATCATCTGCAATATGATTCCCTTGCGCTTGAAGAGGGCGTGGCTGTCGTGCGTGAGTTCGCTCAGTTGCTGTTCTTCTTCGAGCTGGGCGAGGAAGCGGTCAAGCGTGCGCTTGTAGAGCGCCGCCTGCGGCTTGGTGAGTTCGGCGTATTCGTCCTGGATAATCTTGTCGGGCAAATCGGCGATGATGCTCTTGTCCGTCTTGAGGCGGCGCAGCATGAAGGGCGCGGTGATTTTGCGGAACGTTTCGGCGGCGTGCTGGTCGCCGTTTTTCTGGATGGGCGTCTCGTACTTGTCGCGGAATTCCGATGCGCTCGGGAAGAACCCCCTGTTCGCGAAATCCATGATGGTCCAGAATTCCATGAGGCGGTTTTCTACCGGGGTGCCGCTCATCGCGATTTTCATGGGCGCTTGCAGGTGGCGCAGGAGCTTGCTCTGTTCGCTGTCCGCGTTCTTGATGTTCTGCGCTTCGTCGATGACCACGACTTGCCAGGGCTTTTCCTTGAGCGCGTCATAGTCCTTGCGGAACGTGGCGTAGGTGGTGAGCAGGATGTCGGCGTTGAATTTTTGCAGGTTGCGGTTTCCGCCGTGGTAGGCGGCGAACGTGAGTTCCGGGGCGAATTTCCGGATTTCCACTTGCCAGTTACAGAGAAGGCCCGCAGGCATCACGACGATGCCCTTCTTTTCGGTGAACTTGCCTTCCTGTTTCATTTTCAGGAGGAATGCGATGACTTGCAGCGTCTTGCCGAGGCCCATGTCGTCGGCCAAAATGCAACCGAAGCCGATTTGCAGGTTCTTGTACATCCAGGAGTAGCCACGCACTTGGTAGGGGCGGAGTGTCGCATTCAGCCCTTCGGGCAGCTGGATCTCGGTGTCAGCGCGCCAGGCGTCGAACTGCTGCTTGAATTCGCCAGCCATCTCGACGGGCACGTTGTCGCATTCGCCGGTGAAACATGCTTGAATGAGTTTGGCTTGCGTGATGCCCTGAGTTGGGCTGCTTTCGTCATTTTCTTCTTCGTTTTCCTTGTCGGCGCTATCCTCGCCGTTTTTCTTGGCGGGTTCGGCGCGGCCTTCCAGCTTGTCTCGGAGTTCCTTGAGGTCTTCCTCGGTGATTTGTACATACTGCGACTTGTATTTTAGCAGGCCGTCGGCGTTTTCGGCCATGGCGAGGAATTCCTCGGCAGACACGTTCTCGTCGCCGATGGCGACTTCCCAATCAAAGTCCAGTAAATCGCCCGCTGTAAACGCACCGAAGCTCATGCTGCCCTGCAGGCGCATCTTGGGCTTTGGTTTCCCGATGTTCAGCAGGCTCTTGGGAATGTCGGTGCGGATGCCGAACACTTGCAACTTTTTGAGGCAGTCCTGTAAAAAGTCCAGCAGCTCGGCACCGCGCATCATGATGGGCTCGGAAGCCCGGCGTTCTAGGTACTTGCCCATGGGCGCGAAGTAGTCGGCCACGCCGTTTAAAATGTTCAGCACCGAGAGCAGGCGCGTGTCGTTGTTCTCAAATAGGCTGGCGAGCGGCGTGCGCGTGCCGGAAACCTCGTCGTCGAGGATGAAGACTTCGAGCGCGACTTCGTCTCCGCTTTCGCGGCAGGCGAATAACAGCTGGCTCCTGAAATCGAGACTGGAGTAAACCGAGAACCACTGCTGGATTTTTCCGGGGATGGCGTGCGCATTGTTTGCGAGTTTGCCCGAAACGCAGTCAAAGAAAAAGGAGAGGAGGTTCCCGTGGTTTGTCTTGAGCGGCTGCTTGTAGGTGCGCGCAAACCGCAGAAGCTGTCCGATAAAAAGCGAGAGGATGTGCTCGGCGGGCCCGGCGATTTCATGGAAATCGCCCTCGCCTTCGGAGAAGGCGAACCCCTGCGGGGCGCCCGCCTCCAGATCTGCAACGATTCCCAGAATATCAGGGAGCATTTCTGCCGGGAGCCAGCGCATTTGCGCTACGTCTTTCTTTATCCAGAAAACTTGCGGGTAGATGGCCCCGGTACGCACAAGGTAGAATGCCACTTGCAATAGCAGGTGCAGGTAGCGCACCGTGTAGTGGTGCCACGAGAAGTTCCCCTGGCTCAGGCAGCAAAGCGCCCCCATGATGTTGGCAACGGTCAGGTCGTTGCGGATAACCTTGCCGGAGGCGCTTTGTTCAAACGACCATCTCCATCCATCTTTGTGGAATACGCGCAGAGACTCGTTTTCCATCAGGAATGTCTTTGCGTTGTAGGCGCGGAAATGTTCCGAGAATACGCCAAAGTCCTCGTAGGTGCAGAAAAACTTGTGGCAGCCTTCTAACTCGTCTGTAAAACTCTTGCGGAAGTTGCCAGCGGGGCAGAACTTCGGAAAGTTCTGCAACATGGCGGGGAGCACGCGGGAGTAATCCTTCCAGTCGGCGAAGTTGAATTGGGGGAGTTGCTGCGGTGGCGTGCGGCTTGCACTGCCTGGTGCTCCGGCGAACAAGCTCTCGCTCGAATCTTCGGCAAAGTCGAGGGCGTTGTCCGTGCCGGCGACGATGCGGCTCGCACCGCTGATAGTATGGACAAGGTTCGCTTCGGCTGGGGCGTCCAGTTCGAGCGTGTCTTGGGCGTTGTCCTTGACGGAGTCCAGGTCGAAACCGTGAATCCGGAACAGGATGGCCGGGTCACCATCGCTCTGTTCGGCGATTTTCAGGAAAGTTGCAATGAGGTATTTGCAAGGCTGGGCGTCCCGGCAGTCGCAGCCCATCTTGACTTTTTCGGGCTTGTCGAACAGCTGCACCCCGCTCTTGACCAGAAGGAGTTCGAGCGACGGGCTCATCGCCTTGTTGCCGAGCGCGAGCATCTCCGCCGGGTGTTGCCTCAGAATGCTGCGGAAGAGGCTTGCCTGTTCCGCAGGGAATTTCGGGAAGACGATGTAGTTGTTGTGGAGCCCGCCATTGGGCCCCTTGACCACGGAAATCACGCGGTTGTCCACGATGTCGACACTCGACACCTGGCCGCGCGTGGCATAGCGGACGCCCTGCTGAATGGCCTGTTCGCTGGCGCCTTCGAGTAGCGTCTCAAGCCATTTTTTGCTCCACCATGAATTTCCGTAAGGTCCAAAATCCATGTATGCAAATATAGTAAAATCGCTGCACAAATGGGCAATGAATAGGCTTAGAAATTGCTGTTGCCGAGATTGACCCAGAGGTCAGGATAGGCTATTTGTTTGCCCGGCGCGATAGCAATGGTGTAGTAGGAATCGTGCTCGTAGTCAATGAGAATAATGTGCTCACTTTCGCCGTCTGTGGATGTAAGGACTCCTATTTGGTAACCAGGTGCGTATAGCCATTCTGTTCCATTAAAAACGTATCCGCTTTCGCTCTTGATTGCCTTCAGTATTTTCCCTGTCGAGTCCATGTAGAAAAGATATTGGTGCCAATTGTAGCTCATACTTTGTGTGAATTGGAGCCCCATGGAACCTTGAGTTTCTAAAAACGAAATAATTTTGCTCGAATCGCGCGGCATGGAAACGTTACAGGCTTGGTCTTCGTTGTACATGTCTATATTGACAGAATCGTCGTCGCTTGCGTAATGGAACAGAAGTTGCGGTGATCCAGAGACGGCCAAGGAGTTGTCGGCTGAGACGCCTCCATTGTAGCTTCTGTTGAAAAGTTTGAGAGGTGTTCCAAAGGTGTTGTTTGAGTAAGAAACAATGAAAGTTCCTGAATATGACCAGAGGGGGGATAGGTCAGAACCGACATAGTCATTGTATAATATAGATGTGTCACCATTTTCTGTCACACGCCAGCGTGGAATGGCCGCGATTTCTGCTTCAAGCTTTTGAATGGGCCGATCTGCGGAAGAAAGGTCTATGACATAGAGGTCTGCTGGCTCAAAAATTCCCTCGGCTCCTGTAGAGAAGGCTAGTTTGCTCCCGTCTGGAGAAAACTGGGGATGGTTTGGTGTTGCTGATGTTGCAATAATTTCGTGTTGGATTTTATTGCCGTTGATTTCGATGTAATTGAGTTCGTTTGTCTCCTCGTCTTTGAATGCTATTTTGATGGACGAGGAATGGAATTTGTCCATAAAAAAGGAAGAATCGACAAGCAGGGAAATTCCGTCTATGGTCAAAAGCGATTTTGTGGAGTCGTCCTTCGGCTGGCTGGATGATGAACTGACGGAAATTGAGGAAATACTTGAGGATGAAATAGATGCGGGAGTATCCGATTCGGAAGAAGAGTCTGTTAGGCAACCTGCAAGATTCAGAAAAAACGCAACACAAATACACACGGTAAGTTGTCTTGCTGGCATAGTGCTGAAGCAGTGTGTATGTTTACGGTCGTTGTCCATAGGTTGCCGCAAAATATAAAAAAATTACTGAAAATAGTCCACTATTAGAAACACCTCATTTTTAATCGCCATTTAATTATTACTTTGGGAATGTTGTTATAAGCAAAGGAATTAATATGCTAAAAAAATTCTATTTCTCCGTACTTTTCGGACTGGCGGTCACTTTAACCGCTTGCGGTGAATCTTCTTCTTCCAGTGTTTCCGGCAATTTCCCCGAAGGAGGGTACTCTGAATATTCTTGTGAAGTCACTGATGGGGTTGACTCTGATGGAACGATATGGGTTCAGCTCAAATTGAACGTTCCGAACCGTTTTGGGCAACTTCAGAAAAGGAGTCTTAAAAAAGATGGGACTGAATTGAATTACTGGGAGAAAACCTATTATAATTTGAACTCACAAATGAAAAAAATGATGTGCGAAGAATTTGAAGAAGATGTAAAACAAGATCTTCAGAGAGAAAATAATGGTATAGAAGACTACGCCTGTGGAAATGGAGTCGAATATGTCCATTATAAAGGGCAGACCGAAAGAAAAAATCTTGATTCAGCTAAAGAATCATTCGAGGAGGATTGCGAAGATTTCCAACGCAAAAAGGATGAAGGGGATTTAGATTAATAAAAAAGAGGTGCTCCGCTGGGAACACCTCTTTTAAATTGCTTGGTCGCGAACTTACTTCAACTCTTTAAGAGCCGCCTCGTTCTTCGCGATAATGTCTTGCTGAGTAGCGAGCTTCGTCCTTTCGGCGTTCACCACAGCTTCGGGGGCGCCGCTCACGAACTTTTCATTCGAGAGCTTGCGTTCGATAGAAGCGGCGAATGCCTTGGCCTTCTCGATTTCCTTTTCGAGGCGGGCGATTTCTGCAGCCGGGTCGAGGATACCTTCGAGCGGGATGTAGAGTTCGCCACCGGGCACCACAGCGCTGGCGCTGAACTTCGGCTTGGCTGCCTTCACGGCGACTGTGAGGTTTTCAAGACCGGAAAGTTCGGTGATGATAGCCATGCAGTCTTTCACGCTGGCTTCCGTTGCAGCGTCGTCGACGCTCACCACGGCGTTGAGCTTGGTAGCGGGGCTCACGTTGTAGCGGCCACGCACGCCACGCACGCTTTCCACCACGGCAAATGCCTGGTCGAATGCGGCTTCGATCTTCGCGTCGATGAGGGATTCGTCTGCCTTGGGCCATGCGCGGCTGATCACCATTTCGCTGCCCTGGAACAGGATGCTGTTCAGTTCTTCGGTAATGAACGGCATCACCGGGTGGAGCAGGTCGAGCACGTTCTTCAGCACGTAGCTGAGGATTGCCATGGCGTTCTTCTTTTCGGCGGTGAGCGTTTCGCTGTTGATCACGGCCTTCTTGATTTCCAAGTAGCTGGAGCAGACATCGTCCCACACGAAGCGGTACAGGAACCCGGCGAGTTCGGCGAAGTGGTATTCTTCGAGCATGCGGGTGGCGTCCTTGATGGTCGTCTGCAGGCGGCTCAAAATCCACTTGTCTTCGAGCGCGAACAAGCTCTTGTCCATCGGGAGCTCGGCGGCCAAAGCGCCGGCCTGTTCGAGCTGCGGGTAAAGGAAGCGGCAGGCGTTCCACAGCTTGTTGCTGAAGTTACGGCCGATTTCGAACTTTTCGCTGGTGTTGATTTCGCGGCCATCCGGCTGCTTTTCCTTCTTCACCGGCAGGCGCACGTCCTGGTTGTCGGTGCAAAGGCTTGCCATCACAAAGCGCAGAGCGTCGGTACCGTACTTCTCTTCGATATCCATCGGGTCCACGCCGTTGCCCTTGGACTTGCTCATGGTCTGGCCATTGCCGTCCAAAATCTTCGGGTGGATGTACACCGTGTGGAACGGAACCGTGCCCATGTTTTCCTGGCTGAAGAGCACCATGCGGGCGACCCACAACGTAATGATGTCGCGGCTAGTCACGAGCACGCTGGTGGGGTAGTAGCGCTTGAGCGTGTCGGTGTTTTCCGGCCAGCCCATCGTGGAGTGCGGCCACAAGCCACTGGAGAACCACGTGTCGAGCACGTCTTCTTCCTGCTTGAGCACGCGGCCCGGAACTGCGTCTTCCTTCAGGTCTTCTTCCTGGCTGCACACGAGGTAGCCGCCGTTTTCGGCCTTGTAGAAGAAGATGTCGTCGCGGCCGGCAAATGCGGCCTTCAGTTCGTCTTCGCTAGCGTCGGTGTGCCAGATAGGAATGCGGTGGCCCCACCAGAGCTGACGGCTGATGCACCAATCACGCTTTTCGGCGAGCCAGTCCAAATACTTGTTGGCGTAACGTTCGGGGATAATCTTGATTTCGCCCGACTTCACGGCGTTCATCGCGTTTTCGGCGAGCACGTCCATCTTCACGAACCACTGGTCGC